>JAITVO010000222.1 GCA_031285765.1 Cytophagaceae bacterium
CGCTACATTCTTTCGCCGGTAACGGCTCAAAACAGTATGCAAACCTGCTGGTTTTTCGAGCGGGCAAGAGGTCAGTACAAAACTTTGCGCAGTCGTGAGGGCTTTACCAAGTCCCGCCAGAGTGCATTTGACCGCAAATATCCGAAAAGCCAGATGTTCACAAAAGTTGAACTGGCAAAATATATCAATGCTTATCAGGAAGTTTGGGACGGCAAAAAGTTAGTGATAAGTCCTAATATCGTTGTGCGAGGCAATGAAAAGAACTACGTAAAGTTTATTAACGACAACCTGCCAGATAATATTAAAAAAATCAATAATGTGTATTTTGAAGATGCAATTGCAAAATGTATTCTGTTCAAAACTGCCGAAAAGCGTTATGGAACAAAACAGAATGACTATAACATTGGTGAATTGCGTCAGGTAGTTGTTCCTTATACACTTTCATTGATTAATATTCTTACAGAAAATAAATTAGACCTTTATAAAATCTGGAAAAATCAGCAAATTTCGCAGGTACTTTCCGACAGTATTTACGATTTGATGAAGCAGGTTAATCAATTTATTTTGGAAAAGTCGCCGGTTACGCACTATATTGAATGGGCAAAAAAAGAGGATTGTTGGGAACAGGTAAAAGCGAATATTTGGAGCTTCAATATCAATGAAATAGAAGATGATTTGATAGACGAAAACAACCCGTCCAAACGCAATATTGTAGCTGATACGGAAAACTCTGAAGAAACACAGCGAAATGAAGAAAACATAATCCGCTCAATTCCTTTTTCCCTGTGGAAAAAGATTGAAACGTGGGGACGAGATTCGGATTTTCTCTCAATTCATTATCAATCAGCGGCAAGTGATATAGCGTATAAAATAAAAAACAAAAAAAAATTAAACGATACCGACCGCAGTAAGGCAATGTCAATTTTTGAAACCGTTTGCCGGCACAACATGGAATTGCTGGAAGAAGCGGACGAATTGTCAGCGCAGGAAAAAGCCACAGCAGAGGCAACACAGCAAACAGCAAATAATTCGCTGTCAAACGAAATTACTTTGGAACTGATTCAAAAAATGGTTGATTGGGACAGACGAAAGCGCGTTTTGGAAGACTGGAAGTGGAAAGTGATGGACGATGTTTTGCAGGGACGTAAAGAATTAACCGACAGAATGAAGTATGCTTTTTTCCTGAATCTGGAAAAGCTGAAAAAGCATGGATTTACAGAGGAATAGATTATTGTTTCGGTGTCCGCTGATATTCAACAACACTTTCGGCAACAAGCATTATTTCGTTTTCGATTTCCTCATAAATTTTCATTGTCATTTTTTGCGGAACTTGTGCGAGCAGGTCAACAGTGATTCTGTCAATCAATGGCGTAAGGTCGTGTTTGTATTCGTGCCGAATTTCACACTCCCAAACCGTTAGAACATTCCAACCCAATGCCGTAAGTTTCTGCAAATTAACTTTATCCCTTTCGACATTAGAAGTAATTTTATCAACCCAGAATTTGGTATTCGTTTTTGGAGTATAGGCATATTTACACCCCTCGTGCCTGTGCCAGAAACAACCGTGCAGGAAAATAATCGTTTTGTATTTGGGTAAAACAATGTCGGGCTTCCCGGGTAAATGTTTATCATTCACGCGATACCGAAAGCCCCTTGCAAAAAGGGCTTTGCGCAATGCCAATTCGGGTTTTGTGTCCTTTGACCGAATTTTTGACATACATTCCGACCGTTTCTTTTTATCCCAAATATCCATGTAACAGAATTTTTTGTTGCAAAATTACAAAAAAAATAGCGGTATAAATCCGTATCTATGTGCCTCCGCAAAACCCAACGCAGGTAAAGCGGTCTTCCGCCCTCATTCCCTTATTCGGGAAAAACATAGCGGACAAGGGTATAACAAGTGGCTTAAAAAAATCTCCACACCTGCGCTACGCTTCGGGTAGTATTTTTCGCCGCCCTTGCAAGCACCGTCGCCACACTTGCCGTTGCGCTCCGGCCCACTCCGCTACGCTCCGTTTGGTGCTCACGGCAGCGTGTCGGCTTGTTTTCCCTGCAATCGGTCATTTCGGTTGTCAGTAGCGGCTACTCCTGCACCCTTAACCCCCAATAAGGTATCCGCTACACTCATTCGTTTTTCAAAAGGGGTCAGCCGCCGCTGTGTTTATGCTCGCCTGCGGGTCGCTCGGGCTAATCGGGCTGTCACGTTTTTTGCATTACTCCGTTTCGTTTTTTTTGCCCCAACCCTTTTTAGCGGTTGTGGTCGTGTTCGCTTTGGTCATTCCGTTGCACTCCATTTCCACCACTCACACCACCACGAGTTGTTTACCCAAGCAAGCGCAGTCATTCCCTCACTCCATTGCGCTACGCTCCTTTTCGTTCCATCATTTCCGCCCTTGCCCAGCCCCGCAAAAAAACTTCACTACGCGCAAAAAAACGCGCCAGCCCTGCGTGTTCCACGTAACCAGCCGCAGCCCTCATTCCGCTTCGCTCCATTCCGGGCTATCCCGCGTCTGCCACCCTCGCTCCACTCGCAGACGGCTCGCGCCTCTCCACTACGCAGGCAAAAAAATTACTCCGCTGTCGCTTCGCCAATTTTTTACCTGCTCCGTTCCGGCTCAAGGCTGTTTTACCTGCGTTGTTTTTGTGCTACACCCGCGCCAACCCCCGACCACCCCCCCCTAAAGACAGTTGATCTATTGGCATTCCCTCAAAAATGAGTAACTTTGCGGAAGTTTAGAAAGTAAGTCCACATAATTAAGCTGCATGATATTTAAAGTTCACAAGACGCGCATCCATTCTAAAGTTGCCGTTAGCATTGGTATAACGTATATGAAACCGGAAAAACATCATTTAAA
>JAITVO010000001.1 GCA_031285765.1 Cytophagaceae bacterium
GTCATCTTCGCCGCCATTGACTTTAAATACAATTTTTTGGCTTGTACTTTCTTTGTTCAGAGAAGCAGCAATTGTTTGAAATACATCGTTCACTTCTTCCATCGTTTTCAGATCGTGCATATAGTCTCTTCCGCTGGATAAAGATTCTATATTGGCATTAAACTCTTCTTCGTCCATATCATCTGTAGCTCCTAATTGAACTCCTATTGTGTAAGCAGAAAGTTTTACATCGTTAATAAAATCAGTACTTCCTATGCGGCTTTGTAAATAATTGCGATACTCCTCCTTAGTGGCGTATGCCTTGTTAAGCATGGTTGAAGCATTGTCAACACCGTCGGTAAATGTAACTATTGATACATCTACCAAATCAGCCGGATAGGTAATGTTTTTTGTCAGCCGGTCAAGTCCATTTTCGACAGCAAAATACAGAGCGGTAGAAGCATCTTTGGGCAAGTCGTCAATAAAGTTCCGGAAAGTACCCTTATTATCCTTGGTTAACAAGCCTATTTCTTTTTCGGTCAGCTCTTCATTAAACCCAATAATTCCAACATACATACCCGATTCGGATAATGATACTCCTTCACCGGGTGGGTTATCCGGATTATCATCGCCGGAAACAGCAGCAGTTTTTTCGCACGAGGCGGTTAACATGGCTATTACCATAAAAAAAACTGCAAAAATGCTTTTTTTCAAAAAATGGAAGTATCTGCTACTTCCGTTGCCTGTTGTTTTTACACAAATGTTAAACATAACTCAAATGTATTAAGATTAATCAACCCTACTCTGTTACATGATTTTCGGGTTCCTCATTTTACGGTTTTTGCCAATAAAAAAGCGGACTTACAAATCCGCTAATTGAGGTTGTGAGAATTACCCTTGCAACAAATAAGTAAAGCCCGCATTTCTGCGAGCGCTTTCAACTTATTCTTGTTGCTTTTGAAGTTTCTCACATTTCAATTAGCAAGAATTAGCAAAACGCTAAATTATATATGTCTTTGTGCCTGCCGACACGCATTGTTTATCTATATCATCTGTATTACATGTTCTTTTTTTAATTCAAAACAATAACTTTCGGTATTTTACAACTGTGCAAATGTACGAATAAATTTGATATTTCCAACAGGTAGTGTTATAAAAAGTATGCACTATTAAATGCTCACATAGCATTGCTGTTTCACTAATATTTAAAATATAGTCAGTTATACACATTTTCTGTGCGCGACGATTTCAATTTATAGTATTGCGGCTCATAACAAGAGGCGCAATGAATAAAGAGAAATATGTAACGGTTGCTGCTCAATTTAGCTGAAACACTTCCCCAACCTCCAATACTTTTACATTGTTGTGAATACCTGCATCGGCACTGCATTTGTATAAGCGCCGGAGGGGTTCGCCTGCAGGCTCGTCCGAAAGGTCGTAGGTTCCGTAGTGCATGGGTATCATCGTTTTTGCACCCAAATCGGCAAAAGCCTGTACGGCTTCTTCGGGGGTTGTGTGCGACGCTGTCATCATCCACTGCGGCGAATAGGCGCCGATGGGGAACAGACAAACGTCGGTGCTGCCAAACAGTTCTTTTATTTCGTTGAACAAATGACTGTCGTAAGCAGTATCGCCTGCAAAGAATATTTTTGTGTCGCCAGCTATGATAATGAAACCGCCCCAAAGCGTTTTGTTTTCGTCGTTTAAACCGCGCCGCCCCCAGTGCCTTGCGGGAAGAAAGATAATACGAATATCGCTGTTGAGGCTGTACTCCTGATACCATCCTGCCTCCTGAGTTTTAATGCTGCGCAGGGCGCGACTCTGGAAAAGACGGTTGCCTCCCAATGGCAGCAAGACTTCCATGTGAGGATTGTTTCGCGTTAATATCTTCGCCGACTTTTTGTCGAAATGGTCGCGATGGTCGTGCGATACTAAAAGGAAGTCGATATTCGTTAAACTATCAGTTGAACAGGGCAGCGCTGCCATTCGCCGATTTGCAGCAAGAGCAAAAAAGCAGGGGTCGGTAAGCAGGCGAATACCGTTAATGTTCAGTAAAAACGACGAGTGCCCCAGCCAAACAAGGCTGTTGTTTGACAGGGCTGACGGATTAAAGGGCTGTACAGGCGCTCTGAATGTATCGCTGCGTTTCTCATGCCGCTGCGGGTTGCGGCTCAACATCCATTTAAAAGCATTGACGAAAGGAGTGTTTCGTGGAACGGTATCGTACTGAAACCGTCCGTCGATAACAATATTTCCTGTCCAACCCTCTTTTACGATGGGCAGGTTGGGGTTACATATTCTTTTTATTTCTTTTTCTGCGGTCATGGCACTGATGCTTATAATTCCGATAACGATTGCTAATAACAATACTCCTGCCGTGATAACGTTTTTTTTCATACTTCGGAACATTTGGATTAACGGCGCAAAAATACAAAGAAAAATCGACCGAAATTAGTCGAAATGCGGGAATAATTCGTCGGAATACAACAAGAAATATTTTTAAATATCCTTTTTGCTGTGCATGTATGGTTGATATTTGATTTACAATATCAAACAAATGAAGTATTCAGTATGGTTTGTATAAACGGGGCATACCCCGTCTATACATCAAAAATAAAAAAGGATGTTCAAAAAGAACACAGATGAAAGCATGAGGGCTAAAGCACGCAACAATAGCATTGTAACACGCAACAATAGCATTGTAACACGCAACAATAGCATTGTAACACGCAACAATAGCATTGTAACATGTAACAATAGCATTGTAACACGCAACAATAGCATTGTAACACGCAACAATAGCATTGTAACACGTAACAATAGCATTGTAACACGCAACAATAGCATTGTAGCCGCAACAATAGCATTGTAACACGTAACAATAGCATTGCGGCCGCAACAATAGCATTGTGGTTATTAATAATCGAAACTAAAAACAGGCAAAAAAAACTGCAAGTGGGGATATTATGGGTGAACTCCTGAATATTATATTTTTAGAGGCTTACAACTGATACATAACTGCTGCCAATGATACAGTCGGTTTTGATTATACTCAAACAAAAATGGTTTGCAAACAACAGAGGAATCCAGTTTTAACTGTTCAGTTTTATTTATTGACAAGGGGATTAATCCCCTTGCTGCTTTTATTCGCAAATCAATTCTGTTTGGGTATAAACAATCTCTAAAATAAAATAGCGGCTGGGTGTTATCCATGCTCAGGAATACTTTTTGAACAGCCTCAACCAGCAAGTTGTGTCATAATTATTCGGTACAGTGCGTTGCTGTTTAATCGAAAAAAATTATCTTTGCAAGCTATGACACACGGTAAATCACATACTTTCCCTGCGTACACAGCCATTACCGCGCTATTCATGCTTCTGCTGCCTGCATGCAGCGAAACAAAAAATGAAGCGCCGGCTACGCCCGTTATTCACATCAGTTTCAATGGCAAAGTAAATAACACAGGGCTGTGGAATGTTACGATGCACGGCGGCGACAACACATGTTATGCGCAAGGCATTGACAGCGCCTGCTTCAACCTCACGGCTACCGCCCGTTACCGACAGCCTGTTGTCATCGAAAAACCGCAGTACATTTCGGCTGCCGACTATCAGGGCATGTCGTTTATGGTATGGATTAAAGCCACGCTCAACGACCCTTACGAATATACTGTTTTGGGTCAAAAGGAATCGTCCGAAGAGTTTGGCACAAAGGGTTGGTCTTTGGGCAAATCGTCGTCGGGCAGCTGGAAATGGTGGTTCTCCGACGGCGTTACCGAGCTTGCCTACAATCCCACATATCAACGGCAGCCTGTGAACGATGGCAAATGGCATCTGATTGGTTTCACCATTGATTACTCCGCCGAAGAAGCCCGCCTTTATTACGACGGGCTGAATGTAGCCGTATTCTGTACCGATGAAACGAGCCGTTCGGCAACTGTCGAAACGCCATACATCATCGGCTGCGACCCGCTTTCGACCGAACCGTCGGCGCAAGCCTTTAACGGAACGATTGACGAGGTTGGCGTATGGACGCGCACCCTGTCGTCCGAACAGGTTGCTCTGCTTTACGCGCAATACAAAAAGCCGCGCAGCAGCGGTATTTCTGAAACAATACCCGATTCGCTTGTGTTTATGAGTTGGAACATTACGCTTGGCGGGCAAAAAGAGGGGAAATACGTGGGCGTTGAGCGGGTTGTTGATGTCATTCGCGAATCGAACGCCGATGTTGTTGCCATTCAAGAGGTGTACGGTTCGGGCGAAATGATTGCCGACGCGCTTGGTTTCTTTTATTATCAGCGCAATCCGGCATTGGCTGTTGCGAGTCGCTTCCCTTTGGGAAAAACCTACAATATACTGCGAAAGGAGAATGCGGGCGTTGTAACAGTTGAACTGCCCAAAGGCCGGCAACTGATATTCTGCCCTGTGCGGCTCAATTATCTTCCCGACCAGCGGGCATACATAACGTCGGGTATTGTCAATGCCGATACCATCGTCGTAAACGAACTGAAAACACGTGGCGCCGAGATGCGCTATATTCTGTGGGACTTGCAGGCTTTGATAAACAACAGCGCCGAAGCCCCACTAATTGTTGCAGGCGATTTTAATTCGGGTTCGCACTTGGACTGGACAGACGCCAATCGTAACACCCACTACGGGCTGGCTGTTGATTACCCCGCAAGTCGTCTGCTTTCGGATGCCGGATTTATTGATGCTTACCGCGCCCTTTATCCCGACGAAACGCTGCACAGAGGCATCACATTTCCGCTTGATACAGCCGAAGCCTTTAAAGACCGGACAAGCATTATTTATTATATTGGCAACAAATTACGCCTGAAATCGTGCGCCGTAATCAGTCGGCACCCCAACGGCTTTCCTTCGGAACACGGAGCTGTAGTGGCTGCGTTTGGAGAATAGCGAGAGGGTATAAATTTGTATTTTCGTCTTCGCTCGAAGCAAAATACAGAATTAAAACCCTATATTTGCACCAACTTTAATTAAATATTTTTTTACTTATGAAGAAATTACTCTTTATTTCAATCATGTTTTTTACATGTCTGTTTGCAAAATCGCAAACGGCGAATCCCAACCATCAGTGGTTTGTGGATGCACGCTTCGGAATGTTTATCCACTTTGGCCCGTACAGCGTGCTGGCCGACGGCGAGTGGATACTCGAAACCCGTCCGCTGAAGTTCCACAATTACAAAAACCTTCAAAAACTGTTCAATCCGCAGGCATTCGACGCCAAAGAGTGGGTGCGCATCGCAAAAAATGCAGGAATGAAGTACATCACGTTTACTTCGCGCCATCACGACGGATTCAGCATGTGGGATACCAAGCAGTCGGAGTGGAATATTATGAATACGCCTTACGGCAAAGACCTTATTAAAGAGCTTGCCGACGAGTGTCGCAAAGAAGGCATCAAGCTGTCGTTCTACTATTCGCTGCTCGATTGGGGGCGCAACGATTACAGCTACTGGACAGGACGCACGGGGCAGCACAGCGGACGCACCGAGCGCGGCGAATGGCAATCGTACATCAATTTTATGAAAGCGCAGCTTACCGAACTTCTTACCAATTACGGCGAAATAGCAGGAATATGGTTCGATGGCGAATGGGATCAGATGGCAGAAGAAAATCAGGAAGGCTTTGGACACGAATACTCGAAAGTGGACTGGCATTTCGACGAGATTTACAGCCTTATTCACACCCTTCAGCCCAACTGCATGATAGGAAACAATCATCACCTGCCACCGCTTGCGGGCGAAGACTTTCAGGCATTTGAAAAAGACCTTCCGGGCGAAAACATTGGCGGCGGTTTCAGCGCAAAGCAAACAGTAACCAACGCTCTTCCGCTCGAAACATGCGAAACCATCAATCGCACGTGGGGCTACAATATGCGCGACGAAAACTATAAATCGTCCAAAGAGTTGGTGCATCTACTTGTGAGAGCTGCCGGATACGGCGCCAATCTTTTGCTGAACGTGGGTCCAATGCCTAACGGCGAATTTCAGGACGAGTGCATCACCCGCCTTGCCAATATGGGTAAATGGACGTCGGCTTACGGCACAACGATTTACGGCACACAGGCAGGTGTTGTAAAGCCTCAAAGCTGGGGCGCCGCCACGCAGAAAGGGAACAAACATTATATTCATATCCTCAACAGCAGCGAAAGAAGCATTGTTGTCCGTTTTCCCGAAAAGATAAAGTCAGCACGCTGGCTCAATATCGATACAAAACTTGTGTGGAAACGCAACCGGAAAACAGGCGACGTTACCTTTGACCTTACAAACGTGCCAATGGACGAGGTGAATTCGATTATTGAAGTAGAAATGTAATGCGTTGAAAAGTGAAAGTTGAAAGTAAACAGGGAACCTCTAAAAACTCCAATATCTTCGTTATGCTTCGGACGATAAAATGCTCATTTACGTTCATGTAAACTGCGCTTT
>JAITVO010000030.1 GCA_031285765.1 Cytophagaceae bacterium
GACATTATTTCCGTTGTGTATAATTCTCGATAATTTACAACAACAACGGCAAATAATCCGGCAACAAAGTATGCTATTGTATGAGCATACACAATTTGCCAAAAATATTTTACCAAACCATGGTTCTTTTCCATCATATCCTAATCCTTTCCAATGATTATTTTCAACAAAATTTTCATATTGTATTTTTCCAATAATGACGAGGCGCAATTTCGCAAACAGTACCTGTTATTTCAATAAATATAAAAATAGATAGGGCAAACGCAGGGAAATTCTGTTTGTTTTTTACGGCAATCACGTAGTTAATTTCCGTATTTACGCATAAATAAAAAAACTTATTTTGCAATAATAAATTCAGCAAAACAGATAATGCATCATAACAGTAGCTTTATACCAAACTGATATCAAACAATTCAAAACATTTGGGGTATGTAAAGTTCCACAGGGACGACACATTACGTTTGTTGTACCGTTTCTGCTGGACTTTGCAAACGGCGTAAATATATATTATTTTAACGTTATTGATAGCAGCTTAGTATTAATTCATAATTTTCCATTCATCCGCATCCATCCACACCGGAAACTTCTCTCTGAAATCATTCAGTTTGCTCATAGAGAGTTGTACCTCTATCAAACCTTCCTCGTATTCAGACAACGAGCCTACCGTATTGCCTTTGTAATCGTGCAGCACGCTGCATCCGTTGTAAACAGCACCGTCGCCCGATTGCCCTACGCGGTTTACGCCTGCTACGTAGCATTGATTTTCCAAAGCCCGCGCTTTCAAAAGTGTTTTCCATGCCTCAATGCGGGAAACAGGCCAGTTGGCTGCAAACAGCAACAGGTCGTAACTGTTGCAATTGCGCAGCCATACGGGAAAACGCAGGTCGTAGCACACAAACAATGCGCACCGCCAGCCTTTGATATTAATAACACGCTGATTGTTGCCCGCCGAATACGATTTTTCTTCGCCACTCATGCGGAAAAGGTGCCGTTTATCGTACCACACAATCTCGCCCGAAGGATAAACAGCCAGAAAACGGTTGTAAAACCGTCCGTCATCAACAATAGCAACGCTGCCTGCAATCACCGATTGGTAAGTTTCAGCTGTCTTTTGCATCCAATGTACTACATCGCTGTTCATATTCACAGCCACTTTGCGCGACTCCATCGAAAAACCCGTATTAAACATCTCCGGCAGCACAATCAAGTCGGGCTGGTGCGTTTGCTTTTTGAGCAACACCTCAATTCGTGTCATATTTTCGCTTGACGCCTCCCACTGTATGTCGTATTGAACCATCGTAATACTTAATATATCGTTAGCTTCTTTCATTTTCAAAATTTATTTTACAAACTGCATCTACAGTACACAATAATATTGAATTGTTATAAACAAATCTCTCAATTCTCCATTTTCAACTTTCCACTCTACCCTGCCCATCCCGATCTATCAAGATTGCGGTATTGTACTGCTTCGGACACATGATGCGATTGTATCTGCTCGGAACCTTCCAAATCGGCAATGGTGCGCGAAACTTTCAGGATACGATCGTAGGCACGGGCTGACAGGTCGAGCTTTTCCATTGCGTTTTTGAGTATTCTTTGACCCGCCTCGTCGAGCACAGCGTACTTGCGAAGCAGGCGGCTTGTCATTTGCGCATTGCAGTGAATATTAGAATATTCGCTGTACCGCACCTGCTGTATTCGGCGGGCATTCATCACTCGTTCTCTAATTTGCCCGCTCTTTTCGGCTTGAGGCGCTTCGGCAAGTTTGTTGAACGGAACGGGAACAACTTCGATATGCAAATCAATTCGGTCAAGAAGCGGACCCGATATGCGGCTCAAATATTTTTGAACAACGCCCGGACTGCAAACGCACTTTTTTTCGGGGTGATTGTAGTATCCGCAGGGGCATGGATTCATGCTGGCTACAAGCATAAAATTTGCGGGATAATCGATGGTGAACCGCGCCCGCGAAATCGAAATCTGTCGGTCTTCGAGCGGCTGACGCATTACTTCGAGTACGGAGCGTTTAAATTCGGGCAATTCGTCGAGAAAAAGGACGCCGTTGTGGGCAAGTGATATTTCGCCCGGCTGCGGAAACGTTCCGCCACCAACCAATGCCACGTCAGAGATGGTATGATGCGGACTTCGGAATGGACGCTGGGTTAGCAGCGCGGTATGGCTCTGTATTTTGCCCGCAACCGAGTGTATTTTGGTAGTTTCGAGGGCTTCGCTCAACTCCATCGGTGGAAGAATGGACGGCAGCCGCTTGGCAAGCATCGACTTTCCCGAACCGGGAGGTCCGATTAAAATAAGGTTGTGGCTTCCTGCCGCAGCCACTTCAAACGCCCGCTTAACGCTGTCCTGCCCTTTTACATCCGAAAAGTCGATGTCGTAAAAAGCAAGACTCTTTTGAAATTCGGCTTCGGTATCGACCACAGTTGGACGCAGATTTTCGCTCCCGTTGAGGAAATCGACTACTTCTTGCATATTTTGAGCGCCGTAAACATCAATTCCTGTAACAACGGCGGCTTCGCGGGCATTTTCGGCAGGTAGAATGACGCCCTTAAATCCGGCTTCCTTTGCCTTAACGGCGATGGGGAGCGCACCTTTAACTGGTTTCAGATTGCCATCGAGCGACAATTCGCCCATCACAATAAAATCGTTGAGCAGTTCGAGCGCAACCTGTTCCGAGCCTGCTAAAACGCCAATGGCGATGGGTAAATCGTAGGCAGCTCCCTCTTTCCGTATATCAGCAGGAGCCATATTGATAACAATACGTTTTCCGGGCCAGTTGAACTGAAAGTATCGAAAAACCGATTCTATCCGTTGGCGACTTTCCTTGACGGCATTGTCGGGCAGCCCGACAAGGAAAAATTGTATGCCGCGCGAAATATCTACTTCTATGGTAATGATGTCTGCGTCGATTCCTGTAACAGCAGCTCCAAACGTTTTTACAAGCATTGCGGTAATATTTACCCGACAAAGTAAGGCAAAAAAAGTTAAACAGTCAAAAGCAGAGGTAATATTTTTGATAGATTTTAAATGATGCTTGAGATATACTCATCATTACAACACTTTAGCTCTATATTTCGTATTGCCTGCCCCCGCATGTTTAACGCCATCAGAACACTTCCTGCTTAAACAAATTCGTCAATTCTACATTTCTTTATTCATTTTTCGCCTCATTTCATAATCATTTCAAAATTCATCCCTATCTTTGGGCGTAAATTATTGTCATTATGAAAATACTTCTTGTTGAGGATGAACCTGCGCTACGCGAGATAATTCGCAAGTTTCTCGAAAAAGAGCACTACATTGTTGAATCTGCTGCTACTTTCAACGATGCCTTAATAAAGGTTGAAGATTATGATTACGACTGTATTCTGCTCGATATTATGCTGCCCGACGGCAACGGGCTGGCGGTACTCAAGCATTTGAAAACGCTGCACAAACACGAGAATGTCATTATTATTTCGGCAAAAGATTCACTCGACGACCGAGTGGCAGGGCTCGAACTGGGCGCCGACGATTACTTGCCCAAGCCGTTTCACCTTGCCGAACTCAATGCGCGTATTAAAAGTGTTTTCCGGCGCAGCCGAATGAACGGCGAACTTTTTATAGAGGCGGGAAATATCAGAATTAATCCCGATTCGCACGAGGTTTTGGTAAACGGAAAAAGTATTGAATTGAACCGAAAAGAGTACGATATTTTGCATTATTTTGTAACCCGAAGAGGCGATTTGGTTGATAAAAATACGCTCGCCGAAGCTGTGTGGGGCGATTATATTGATCAGGTTGACAGTTTTGATTTTATTTATGCACAGGTGAAAAACCTGCGAAAAAAGCTGACAGAAGCCGCCGCGTCGGTCGAAATAAAAGCCGTTTACGGTTTTGGATACAAATTTATTATCAACGAATTATGAAACTCGTTTACCGTATCACAATACGTCTTTCCATTGCCTTGCTGATGCTGATGGCAGCGTGGGGTGCAATATTTTATTTCGTTATTATCGAAGAAATAAACGACGAAACCGACGATTCGCTCGAAGATTATTCCGAAGCCATCATTATGCGTGCGCTGGCGGGCGAGTCGCTGCCATCGAACGGCAATGGCTCCAACAACAGCTATTATATTAAAAGCATTTCGGCTGAATATGCTGCGCAAAACAGCCACATCCGCTACTCCGACGAAACGGTTTACATCGAAGTAAAGCGCGAAACCGAGCCTGCACGTGTGCTTAACACCATTTTTCGCGATGGCGACAGTAATTTATTTGAATTGACGGTAATGACTCCCACCATCGAAAAACAAGACCTGAAAGAAACTGTTCTTTACTGGATTGTTGCGCTTTACATACTTCTTTTGCTGGTTATTATTGTAATAAATGTATGGATATTTCACCGCAGTTTTCGTCCGCTGTACAGGCTACTTCAATGGCTCGACGGCTTTTCAGTAAATCGCGAGCCTGCGCCTCTGAACAACGAAACCAAAGTGAGCGAATTTCGCCAACTGAACGATACTGTCTTAAAAAATGCAAAACGAAACATCGAAATGTACGAACAGCAAAAAGATTTCATTGGCAACGCATCGCACGAATTGCAAACACCGCTGGCAATATGCCAGAACAAGCTGGAAATGCTGCTGTACGACGATTCACTTACCGAAACTCAACTGAACGAAATATCCGAAATCCGTCAAACGCTCAACCGCATTGTTAAACTCAACAAAACACTGCTGCTGCTTTCAAAAATCGAAAACGAACAGTTTCCCGACAAAGAGCGCGTCAGCATCAATCAACTATTAAAAAGTATTGTTGATGATTACGCCGAAATTTATGCATCCCGAAGCATTTCCGTATCGGTGGAGGAGGCTGGTGAAATGATTGTACTGCTCAACAAAACGCTTGTTTCGGTGCTAATCGGAAACCTGCTGAAGAATGCCTACGTGCATAATTTTGATGACGGCACAATAGAAATAAGTATCAACAGCACAACGATTGTTATTGCAAATACAGGACAGGAACAGCCATTGGATGAAGATAAGATTTTTAAACGTTTTTATCGCAACAGTCAGCGCGAAAGCTCAAGCGGTTTAGGACTTGCAATGGTTGCGTCAATATGCAAAAACTCAGGTATTGCCATTCGGTATTTTTTCAGGAATGACAAACATTGCTTTGAGGTGAGAGGGAGCGATTTTGTTGTATAAATATGCCGCAAGAATTAGTTTATAGTATTTATTCATGTTACGCATGGCATACATTTTTGCATTGGTATTGGTGCAAAATAGATTTGCAGAGACAACACTTTAACTAATTGAATGGGGTAGACAATGTATAACTGATGTTACGCAGCGTTTAATTTTTTTTCAAGACGTTCAGTCTCGAGAAAGCAACTTTAACGGCTGCTATATATAACTGGGTTTGTTAGTTAAGTGTCTTTTATGGGCATTGTTGATTTAATATATCATTACATTATCTAAGTTTCATCATTAACAATCTTAAAGATTTGATTATCATATATTCGTATTTGTTGTAACATTTTGTTTTTCTCTTAAATCTCGCCAAATAATGCCTGATTCGATTATTATAGCTTTCAATAGTATTATCTCAGTTTTTGTCCGCAAATGTTTTTCAGGAGGAATAAATTCTTCATAATTTTTCCAATAATCGGATGCGAAATTATTAATATTCATACATTTCAATGTACACCATAGTTTCAATCCTGTTCGTGTTGAACGATCTCCGCAGACAAAAGAGAGATATTTTTTTCCAGATCTATCAACAGCAATCCATATCCATCGGTAGTTTTTTTGCCCGACATATGTGTGCATCTCATCAAGTTCTACTACTTTTATCGGGTGATCGCATTTGGGCAAGTCCAAATTGCAATTCCATTTCTTTATCCATTTATAAACAGCGCTATAGCTTATTTTAAGAATGCGACCAATAGCTCTGAATCCCAAAGCCTCCAATACATTTCAAGCACCAAACATCTTGTAATTGACGACTTTACATCTAATTTCCGTTCTACAGTGTAATTGTACAGGCAATTATTGCACTTATATAGTTATCGACCTGCTACAAAACCAGCTTTATGATGGTTTAAACTTCCACATCTTGGACAATTCATATCTCTTTTTGGGTACAAAAATAATACAATATGTTAAATTAACAATGCCGATTTTGCAAATAGTATCCCTGATTCCCGTCAGGATTGCAAAGTACAACATCAAGCCCGTGATATTGTATTTCTCTCGGTAGCTTCCGTCATCTGCGGAGCACAGGATTGGGAAGGCATAAGAGTATTTCGGACATTGCAGGGAGGATTTTTTTCGACAATACAATCTTCTTCCTCATGGAATTCTTTCCCATGATACGTTCAATCGTTTCTTTGCCAGCCTTAATCGAAGGTAT
>JAITVO010000061.1 GCA_031285765.1 Cytophagaceae bacterium
AACCAGAGAAGTGCTGGAGGATGCCATTGCGGAGGCGCTAAATCTTATTTCAATATCGGATATTTTAGGCTGGTTTGCCGAAGACGGATATAGTACATAATAATTTCAACTGCTATAATATTATTGACAGCGGTTTGGCATAAACAACTTCAGCAGAACACATCCCAGAAGATACCTATTTTATTTTGCATCCCCCTATAAAAAAAGCCGTCCATTCGGACGGCTTTTCCACAATTTAAACGAACAAAAACATTTTACATCAAAAAGCTCAGCAGCATACCTGCAGCTACTGCGCTGCCGATTACGCCTGCCACGTTGGGACCCATGGCGTGCATCAGAAGGTGGTTGGTGCGGTCGTATTCTTGACCTACTACCTGTGATACGCGCGCGCTGTCGGGCACTGCCGATACGCCTGAGTTACCAATCAGCGGATTAATCTTTTTGCCTTCTTTGAGGAACAGATTGATGAATTTCACAAACAAAACGCCTGCTGCGGTTGCTATTACAAACGAAGCTGCTCCCAATGCAAAAATACCGACAGACTTGGCGGTAAGAAACGATGTTGCCTGTGTGGATGCGCCTACGGTAAGGCCTATCAGGATGGTTACAACGTCAATCATTGGTCCGCCTGCCGTTGCTGCCAGTCGCTTGGTAACGCCGCTTTCCTTGAGCAGGTTGCCAAAAAATAGCATCCCCAGTAAGGGTAAGCCTGTAGGCACAATAAAACAGGTAAGAATAATACCCGTTATCGGGAAGAGAATCTTTTCAATTTTCGATACCTGACGTGGAGGTTTCATCCGTATTACTCGCTCTTTTTTTGTAGTAAGCAACCGCATAATGGGAGGCTGTATAACCGGTACAAGCGCCATGTATGAGTAGGCCGACACAGCTATGGCTCCCAGCAAATCAGGTGCAAGTTTGGAAGCAATAAAGATTGCAGTTGGTCCGTCGGCTCCGCCAATAATACCAATTGCTCCAGCTTCGGCGGGAGTAAAGCCAAGCCCCAGTGCAGCAGCATATGCTCCAAAAATACCGAACTGCGCCGCAGCGCCAATGAGCATTAGTTTAGGATTGGATATAAGCGCCGAAAAGTCGGTGATTGCGCCGATACCAAGGAATATAAGCGGTGGATACCAGCCGTTTTGCACTCCGTGATAAAGAATATTCAGCACACTACCCTCTTCGTATATCCCGATTTTGAGTCCGGGGTAAAAAGGGATGTTGCCGATGATGATACCGAATCCGATAGGAATCAGCAGCAGAGGTTCGTACTCTTTGGCAATGGCGAGGGTGATAAAAATCAGCCCTACAATTATCATCACCAAGTGTCCCCACGTGAAATTGGCAAATGCAGTGTAGTCAACAAACTGAATCAGCTGGTTTTTCACGAAGTCGAAAAAGCCTGAAGATGCTTGGAGTATTACCATAATGTTATTCTCCTATTACGATTAGTATATCGCCTTCCATCACTGCACTGCCTTTCGAAATCTTGATTTCGGTTACGGTTCCTGCCTTGTCGGATTCGATATTGTTTTCCATTTTCATGGCTTCGAGCATCAGTATCTTTTGTCCGATGGTTACCTTGTCGCCAACTTTTACAAAGATGTCGAGAATGGTTCCGGGCAGCGGCGATTTAATGTTGCCTGTTTTCGCCGTTTTAACAGGAACCGACTGGTCGGTCGAAGGCACAACTACGCTGCGAACGAGCGTAGGCGTCTTCGTTTGTTTAATTTCCCTGTCCACTTCAACGTTGTAGGGCGAGCCGTTCACTTCAACCTTGATGGTTTGGTCTTCTACACTGAGAATTTCTACGTTGTACTTGTTACCGTTGATGGTGAATTTATATTCCTTCATTTTAATCTGCTTTTAAATGGTTTATCTTTTGAAATAGGTGTTCAAGCCGTGAATTTTCGAACTCCATGGCGAATAGGTACGCGAAACTTTGTTGATGGTAAGCACGGCGTTTTCCTCGTCGTGCTGCTCGTCGTTGTACATGTGGATGGCTGCCGAGATGGCTGCGTAAACCGCGCCGCTGGTGTCGCCCACCGATACAATTTCTTCGCGCTGAAGCACCGATTTTTTACGTACATTCTGACGGCCCACAAGCACTTTGCCTACGTATTTGAATACAAGGTAAAGCAGCAACAGTCCCAAAAATACAACGCTCATGGCAATTACAGCCATACCAATTCCGTAAGGGTCCATGTCCTTAATCACTTCCGACTTTTTTGCCTTGCGATAGTGCATGGCGGCTGCGTCGTCGAGCGCAATGTTGTTCATTCCGTTGCGGGCGTTGAGCGCAATTACGTCGTAGCCTTCGGCTGTTTCGCCCGAAATGTAGAGTTCACGCGCTTCATGACTGTAACTGAATGCGCTTGCTTCGCCTCCAAATACGAGTTTCTGCATTGCGTTTCCCTGCATGTCGAGCACAGCCAGATAGCAACTGTCGCGATGCGAGGCAAGAAAAACAATATAGTTCTCGTAAATAGCAACGCTTTTGGGGCGGTAAATATGATGTGTGTCGTGCCTGCGTGCAACCACATCCACCAAAATCGAATTGTACCGTTCCATTTTGTCGCCCGTTATGCGGATTAAGTCAATCGTATTATCCGTATTGTTGATTCCTGCAAAAACGTTGTTTTCCTTGTCGAAAGCAAACAGCTGCGGAATCAGCGGGTCGTAGGAATCTGTTTTCGTCTTTTGCTCGTTGCCCGCAGTCGCTGCTATCGAAGCGGTTGTGCTTCCGTCCTGAGTGGTATAGGTAACGGTTCCATTCTGCGACGAAACGGTTGCCGTTCCGTCGGGTGTTGTGAGTGTAACAGTTTCCTTTTGGGCGAAAGCAGTGAGCGCAAAAACAAGGCTTCCTGCCAAAAATAATATCCGAATATTTTTCATTCTCATCCTGATTAATTATAACGGAATATTGCTGTGTTTCTTCGGCGGATTGGTATCCTTTTTGGTCGAGAGCGCCTGCAATGCCCTGATTACGCGGAAGCGTGTGTTGCGAGGCTCAATTACATCGTCGATAAAGCCGTATTTTGCAGCCACGTAGGGATTGGCAAACTTCTCGTTGTACTCGTCCTCTTTTTCGGCTACAAATTTTGCTCTTTCTTCGGGGTTTTCGATGCCTTTAATCTGACGTCCGTAAAGTACCGAAGCGGCTCCGCTTGCGCCCATCACTGCAATTTCGGCGTTAGGCCATGCGTAGTTGATGTCGCCGCGCAGCTGTTTGCAACTCATTACGTCGTGTGCGCCTCCATACGATTTTCGAAGTGTAATGGTTACTTTCGGAACGGTTGCTTCGCCGTAGGCAAAGAGGAATTTGGCTCCGTGAATAATAATTCCGCCATACTCCTGCGCTGTACCGGGAAGGAAGCCCGGAACGTCAACCATCGTTACGATTGGAATATTAAAGCAGTCGCAAAAACGTACAAAACGTGCTCCTTTGCGTGATGCGTTGATGTCGAGAACACCTGCTAAATATTTGGGCTGATTGGCAACGATACCTACCGACGTGCCGTTGAAGCGGGCAAATCCTACCACAAGGTTGGGCGCATAATGGCGGTGAACTTCCATAAATTCGCCATTGTCCACAACGCCGTGAATCACATCCTTCACATCGTAAGGTTTGTTGGGGTTGTCGGGAATAATCGAGTTCAGCGAATCTTCCAAGCGGTCAATCGGGTCAACGCAAGCTACCAAAGGCGGTTCTTCCAAGTTATTTTGCGGAATATAGCTCAACAGCTTGCGGATAAGCATGATGCCTTCCTGCTCGGTATCGGCTACGAAATGGGTTACACCCGACTTGGAAGCATGTACCATAGCACCTCCGAGTTCGGCGTCGGTAACGTCTTCGTTGGTAACGGTTTTCACCACTTTCGGACCTGTTACAAACATGTAGCTGTTTTCTTTCGACATCATAATAAAGTCGGTAAGTGCAGGCGAATACACTGCGCCCCCCGCACATGGACCAAAGATTGCCGATATTTGCGGCACTACGCCCGATGCCATAATGTTACGCTGGAAAATTTCGGCATATCCCGCAAGGCTCTGAACGCCTTCCTGAATACGCGCTCCCCCTGAATCGTTCAAACCGATAACAGGCGCTCCCGTTTTCATAGCTTGATCCATCACCTTGCATATTTTTTTTGCAAAGGTTTCGGACAGTGAGCCACCAAATACGGTAAAGTCCTGCGAATAGACGTAAACCAAACGTCCATCCACAGTTCCGTAACCAGTTACAACGCCGTCGCCAAGATAGACCTCTTTTTCGAGACCGAAATCAGTTGAACGGTGCGTAACAAACATATCAAACTCCTCAAAACTACCTTCGTCCAAAAGTAGTTCGATGCGCTCGCGAGCGGTAAGTTTGCCTTTAGCGTGCTGCGATTCGATGCGTTTTTCGCCGCCGCCCTGTTTTGCCTTAACTCTAAGGTCAATCAGTTCTTTAATTTTGCTTTGTTGCGACATAATATATATAAATTTATATGATTATCGTAGCTAAGAACATGAGGCACAAACAGGTTATACAACTCATTTGTGCCTCCGCGTTCCGTGCCTTTTTATTTACTGCACAACTCAGTTAGTACGCCTTCGGTAAATTTAGGATGCAAAAATCCGATGTTCAAATTTTCGGCACCCTTGCGTCCAGCCTTGTCAATCAGTTGTATGCCTTTTGCCTCAACGTCTTTCAAAGCCTCGTTAACTTCGGCAACGGCATAAGCGATGTGATGAACGCCCTGCCCTTTCTTTTCCAGAAACTTTGCAATCGTACTTTCGGGACTTGTAGGTTCCAGCAGTTCAATTTTAACCTCGCCGATGCGAAAAAAAGCTGTCCGCACCTTTTGGTCGGCAACCTCTTCAATTTTGTAACATTCGAGTCCCAAAACTTCTTCATAATATTTCCGCGACTCGTCGATACTGTTCACAGCAATACCAATGTGTTCAATTTGTGAGATATTCATCTTTGTATAATTTAATAATGTTTCAACTAAAACTCACGGTAAATAAACGCTTTACGCGAATGTTCCGCCATGCCAACTTTCCATTTTAAAAATTCCGACAAAAGTAGAACATTCGGCAAAGAAAACCACAAAAAAAGCAAATTAAAAACAGTGTTTTATAACATGTTTTTTGGGGGGATGAAACAGACAGGTAGTAAGCAGCTATTTCTTTTTGAAAATATGCCGGTAAAATTTTCTGACAAGGTATTTTATATTTAGCTCCACCAGCAGACGTTTCGATTACGCCTGACATGATGCTTATGCGCGTAGCAAAAAAGAGATTTTGGAACTTTTTTGCTCTAAAACCTCTTTATTCTTTATTGTTATCGTGAAATTCAACTGCCTTCGTAGTGTTCCATTTCAGCTATCATTTGCAAGGCGGCATCCCGCAAGGGTTTTAAGCGTTTGTACCAAATTATTACGCCTGTTACAAAACTTACCGCCATTATTCCCCAAAAGAAGATTTGGAACAGGAGAAAATAACTGCTCAGCCATGGTTTGGTATAAAAATAGGTGTCAAGAAGCAGCAGCGCAGGGATACACCACAGTATGTCGGCATTGAAAAGCCTGTATCTGCGGGCGGCTGCTTTGAGCATCGCAAGTGTGCGCTGCGAGTAGTCGATGCTTTTGAGCAGGCGATAATAACGGTTCATTAGCAATGCAAATATCAGCAAGGATGCTAACATGCAAACTTTGCCAACTGTTTCGGCAATGGTGTGCTGTTCGTTTAACAGCACGTTTATGGTGAACAGAATGGCAAGCATCGAAATAATAATCAGGTAAAACCGGCGCAGTACGTTATAGAAAAAAGAGTATCGGCTGTCCTCTTTTTTCAGGCGGCTGACAAGGTTGGTCAGGTCTTTTTCGGTTAGCACATTTTCAGTTGTCATAATCATCTTTCTTTAAATTGGTTCTTAACTGTGTTTTTATTCTGTGAATTTTTACTTTTACATTGGGTTCGGTTATGCCCGCTATATCGGCTATCTCTTTCATGGTTAAGCCTTCGAGTGTGAGTGAAATCAGCATTTTGTCGATAACCGACAGCCGGTTCAGTTCGTCTTGCAGTTTTTCGAGCCGCTGCTCGGTGATGTTACTTTCGTCGTCGTCGGTTATCGTATCCAAGTTTACGGTGTCGGTGCTTACGGTCAGTTTCATTTTTCTGAACGCCTTGCCCGTATAACCCAGCGCAGTGTTTACCGCAATGCGGTAAATATAGGTACTCACAGCCGAGTCGCCACGAAAACGATCAAGACTTTTCCATACATTAATAAGTATCTCCTGAAAAATATCCTTAACGTCGTCGTCGTTCGAGCAGTAGTAACTGCAGATGCGTTTTATTCGCTCACTGTTGCTCCGCACTATCTCATTAAAAAGTTCTTCTTTTTTCATTATTGTGTTTTTATACTTGTTAGTATTGTCGTTTGGCGGATAGTTACATTTTTCTCTGAAAAAAATAGAGTTTAAGTACCCGTTGGTGAAATTAGAAAAAGTTGAAAATAATCATATATACTCAAAGAAAAATTCGCAATTCATTTCTTTTTGAGTAAAAAGGCTGTGTGTAAATCAAACAAGCACAATATTTATAACATCAAACAAAACACTCACATCAAAGATGCACAACGATACAACAACTTTCGGTAAATTTTAATTTCTACTGTGTCCATATCGTTTTTTGTTGCAACGATAATGTTTTTATTTGTTAGTAACTCATATTACGCAAAACAGCCTTGAAAAGGCTATCAAAAGTAATACGGCGTAACATGAGTTAGTAACTGTTCATAATTAAGCAGCATATACTTATAAGTACTGATTATAATTTAGTTTATATTATTATCTTTGTATCCCATTATGGGACGAGTAAATACTCCTGTTCTAACCACCACGCAGCGTAAGGAATTAGAGACAGGACTAAAAGAAG
>JAITVO010000188.1 GCA_031285765.1 Cytophagaceae bacterium
GTCGGATAAAGGGGTTCCGAAGAGTGTGTACGCGATATGAAAAACTTGATGTAATGTATTTGGCATTCTTGAACTTAGCCCTCATATATGACGAGTTAAGATTATGCTAACACGCCGTAATGACTCGACTGTAAAGCGGCTGTCCGATGAAATGACTACTTTTGCCCATGACCGAAATGATTTAGTGTGATAACCGCAAAAGTAAGTCAATAAGGGCTGACCCAGCAAATGGGGCAGCCCTTTTTTTGAGAATAAAAAAACTTTACCGGACAGTAATATTTAAATTTGCTAATGTTTTACTTTAGTAAACTCCGCTTTTGTCTCAGTTGCAAGCCCCTAAATCGCCTTTTCGTCTATGTTATTCTTTACTTGAAGCATATCATTGATTTTTACTGCAAAAATATTTTTCTGTCAATTTAAAAGCGAGAATCGTATAGCTCAAACAGTTTCTTAAACACGGAACTTTCAAAAAACATTGCGCAACATTTCTAAAATTTTTGTAATTTCGCCGGCTGAATATTCCGCCTACGTGAATAAACGAATTAATACAGAAAAGGATGAATCAGGAGCCAAAAATTATAGGAGCAATTGACATTGGTACAACCAAAACAGTAGCTATTGCAGGACGAAAATATCCCGACGGACGAATTGACATACTCGGACTCGAAAAAATTGCTTCGACAGGAGTGAAGCGCGGCATAATTACGAACGTTGACGAAACTGTAACCGCCATACGTCAGGCTGTAACCGCATTGCAAAACAAACTGAATATCATCCTTACGGATGTTTACGTGGGGATGGAGGGCTATACGTCGCGCAGCTTTACCAACACTTGCTACAAACTGATTAATCGCGGCGATGAAATAAAAAACTTCGACATAGAGCAGTTGCATCGCGACGCACACCGTGTACACACTGAAGCCGGAGAAAAAATAATTCATGTAATTCCGCAGGATTACACCGTTGATACGGGAATGTACGAAAAAAATCCTGTGGGAATGACCGGACGTCGCCTCGAAGGGCATTTCCACGTAGTAACGGTGCAAACCAACGCCTGTAATAACATCGAGAAATGTATTCAACGCGCGGGGCTGAAACTGTTGGGCATCATACTTCAATCGCTGGCGTCGGCGCACGCCGTTTTAAGCGACGATGAACGCGAAGCCGGTGTTGTTCTGGTTGATATTGGCGGAGGCGCTACCGACGTATCGCTGTTTTACAACGGCGCGGTTCGTTACTCGGCAACTATTCCATTTGGCGGGAACGTTGTAACAACCGACGTCAAAGAAGGTTGCTCGCTGCTATTGAAACAGGCAGAAGCCATCAAAATAAAATTTGGCTCGGCAATGGACAACATGTCGAGCGAAGACGTAATTATCTCTTTGCCCGCTATTCAGGGATGGGAACCCAAAGAAATATCGTGCAAAAATCTGGCGTTTTTTATTCGGGCACGTATGGAAGAAATCATTGATTATATTCTGGAACATATCAAAGCGTCGGGTTACTACGAAAAATTAGGCGCAGGCATTGTAATCACAGGCGGCGGCGCACGGCTCAACCACGTATCACAGCTCATTAAACTGCGAACAGGCATCGACGTTCGCATGGGATGCCCCGCTTTATTAAACAATGACACGGTATCATTTGATGAAATGCCCGCCTACGCCACAGCTGTGGGACTGCTGATATGTCCCACAATGTACGTTCCACCCAAAGTGGAGGAACAGACTCTTTTTGTAAAAGAACCTGTTGCCAACAAGCCTGAAAAGGTAAAAGAGAAAAAACCGAAACCCGGAAAAAAGAAAGAAAACCCCGATGCCAATTCAACAGGCAAACCCTTTTTCGATCGTTTTAAAGAAGCTATGGGCGACCTCTTCAACACAAATGATACCGAAATGTAAGAAAAATAAATGGAGAGTGAATTTTATGATAATCATTTTAAACTCTCAATACCCTAAATTATCAACTAACTGGGCGAAATCGACGCCGAAAAAGTTTTTTATCCGCATCATTTAACGAGAATATCTCTAACATTGCAGCCTGAATAAGTTTGCTCAATATTAATTAAAACTCTGCAATGATGAAAAAGTTTTTATGGATTTTGTCCGGCATCATGCTGGGCATGATGGTTGCTTCAGCAACAGCACAGAAATTATCCGAAAAGGATGTAATGCCGCAAATTAAAACGAACGGTTTGGATATAATAAAACCGACTGTTGCAACGCCGACTGTTTACGAAAAATCAAGAGATGCAATTTATTTCGAAGATTTTGAAAGCGTTCCTACCACAATGTTGCCCACAGGGTGGACAACTGTTGCCAATCCTGCCGATGATATATGGCTTGCGGGATCAGTTATGTCCAACTCCACCCCGCTATCCGGACATTCGGGCTCTAAGTATGCGTCTCTTTTGTATAACGGATTGGCAGCGCACGATTCGTGGGCGTTTTCGCCTGCCTTAGAGTTAACTGCCGGTGTGTCGTACAACATCTCGTTCTGGGTACAGTTGCGTGCTTATCAAAATATTTTTGAAGCGCTGGAAGTAAAAATAGGCACCGAAGCTACTGCCGCAGGAATGACAACTCTGCTTTATGACGAAAACGAGGCAAACATTACTGCATGGCACGAAGTTTTTTACCGGTTTACACCTGTCGCAACCGGAACTTATTACATAGGATTCCACAGCTATTCGCCTGCAAATTCAAATGCCACAATGATTGATGATATTAAGGTAGAAGCAACTCCAACCGGCGCA
>JAITVO010000200.1 GCA_031285765.1 Cytophagaceae bacterium
ATGCGCATGGTATTTGTTATCATGCAAAAAAAATGACGGTATATGAAGGAGAAGTTGCAGCCGTTGAAGAATCTTTTTGTGATATTTTCGGAAAAATGATACAGCATAGTGTCGAAGGATACAATAGAGATAGACTGTATTTATATGGGAAAGATGCGATTATTCCGAGCAGTGCCAATAATGAATATTTGCGCTCGTTTGAAAATCCAAAACAATATGGTTCACACGTTGTAACGGATTGGGATTGTAATAACATTCAACATGGTCAACCAACAACATATAATGGAGAAAATTGGTATTTTGGACCATGTACCGACGGGAGTGCACATGGCAACAGTGGAATAATGAACCATTGTTTTTTCATCTTGGCTGAAGGGAAACAGGGCACAAATGATTTAGGGATGAGTTACAACGTTCAAGGCATCGGCTTTAGCGCAGCAGCAACCATTTTCACAAATGCTTTTCTTAATTATATTGAACCAAGATCTACTTTTATGGATGTTCGTAATGCAACACTCAGTGCGGCAAGAAATCTTTATGGGGCAAATTCAAACCAATATACACAAGCTCTTAATGCTTGGAGCGCTGTTGGGGTTGGCACACTTTCTCCAATCATTTCCGGTCCTGACAATCTTTGTTTCTCTGGGAAATTTGAGATAGTCAATCTGCTTCCAGATTTTACAGTGAATTGGAGTTGTTCCAACAACAATTTCACAGTTTCGCCATCAGCCAACAATAGCGCCATTATTTCTGCAAAAGCCTACAATGCATCCGGTACTGTTATTGCCAATATCAAACATAACGGTACAACGGTACTTACTTTGAGCAAAGCAATAACTTCGTGCGGTCTAAATATTGATGGCGGCGATGGCGATTATGAAATTGTTAATACTTTAACGTGTGCTTCGCGCCGTTTCAGTGTTCCATTAGTGGCAAACGCTACGGTATCGTGGGAGTATCCCCCTGCCTTTTTTGTAAAAAGGCAGGGCAATAATTACATTGTATTGTCGCGTGGCAATGAGTTGGCTGGAGAGTATATGATTAAAGCGACCATTACCGATAACACCATAAATAATATTATTGGCGTCTGTCAAAAAGATTTAACAGTTTATGACCTTGAAGGAATAACTCTAACGCAAACAAATCGATGGCTCTGTGGCAGTGTTAAGTATGGATTTCGTGTAAATACACATCCGGCATGGATACCGTTAGATGATTTATGCATCACATGGCGAAATCACGATATTAATTCACAGGGAGAACAAACATCATCCAGTAGCGCTGTTATTGAAACAGGCGGACATGTAGAGTATGCATTTACCCAAGTAATGTGTTTTTCTCCTGTTGAAGAGGAATTAGTAAGCAGTAATTTTTCTCAGGACACAAGCGGCTCTGTTGATCCATGTTATACCTTTGTTCCGACTGATGAACCCGATTGGGCACGTGTATCTTTACCAACTGGCAATTATAAAGGAACTATCACCTGCACAGTAAAATCAAATTGTGGTGCAACGTATTCGGCAACACTAAATATTTGTTCTCCTACAGTTTGCGTTACATCACATTCGGCAACAGCGGGTGATAATTCTGCCGAAACAATATTTTACAACGCAACCTCCAACCCTGTATCATCAATACTTACGTTACAAAGAAACGATCTCCCCGCAGAAATTTCAACCGGCGACGACATCGAAATCATGCTTTATTCGCAGACGAATCAGGTGCGGTCGAAGTGCGTAAAACTGTCGGAGAAAACGGTGCAGATTGATACAGCCGGATTACCCAACGGACTTTATACGCTGGTTATCGTACGAAATGGGGAGATAATGCAATCAGAAACCATCAACGTTAAACAATAAAATGGAGAAATGTGGGTTAAAAGTTCATGTACAACAAAAATCAATTATCATGAAACACTTAATAATATTAAGATTATGACAAAAATTGAAGCAAAAATTCCACAGGGACCGTTGGCTCAAAAGTGGCAAACGTACAAAGCAAACCAGAAGCTGGTAAATCCTGCCAACAAACGGCGGATAGACGTTATAGTGGTCGGAACAGGGCTCGCAGGCGCTTCGGCAGCCGCATCGCTGGGCGAAATGGGTTTCAACGTAAAGATATTTACCATTTCCGATTCGCCCCGCCGCGCACACTCAATTGCCGCGCAGGGTGGTATCAATGCCGCCAAAAATTATCCTAACGACGGCGACTCTGTCAACCGCCTGTTTATCGACACCATCAAGGGTGGCGACTACCGCGCCCGCGAAGCCAATGTATATCGTTTGGCTGAAGTAAGCAACTCCATTATCGACCAGTGCGTTGCGCAGGGCGTTCCCTTTGCCCGCGAATACGGCGGACTGCTCGACAACCGTTCGTTTGGCGGTGCACAGGTGAGCCGTACTTTTTATGCCAAAGGGCAAACGGGACAGCAGTTGCTGCTTGGCGCCTATCAGGCATTGATGCGTCAGGTGCATCTCGGTTCGGTAAAATTATACACCCGCAACGAGATGGTGGACATTGTGACTGTTGACGGCAAGGCACGCGGAATTATTTCGCGCGACCTCGTTACGGGCGAAATGCAGCGTCATTTCGGACACGCCGTTGTATTGGCAACAGGCGGCTACGGCAACACCTTCTTCCTTTCAACTAACGCAATGGCTTGCAACGGCTCGGCGGCATGGAAAGCCTACAAAAAAGGCGCTCTCTTTGCCAATCCGTGCTTTGCGCAAATTCACCCCACGTGTATTCCGGTTCATGGAGAATTTCAAAGCAAACTTACGCTGATGTCCGAATCGTTGCGAAACGACGGTCGCATTTGGGTTCCCGTCAAAAAGGAAGACGCCGAAGCCATCCGTAAAGGAACGCTGAAGCCTACTCAGATTGCTGAAGAAAACCGCGACTATTTTCTCGAACGCCGTTACCCCGCTTTCGGAAACCTTGTGCCGCGCGACGTGGCTTCGCGAGCCGCCAAAGAACGCTGCGATGCAGGCTTTGGCGTAGGAACAACAGGGCTGGCTGTTTATCTCGATTTTAAATCGGCTATTGAGCGTTTAGGCGAAAACGTTGTGAAAGCACGTTACGGAAACCTCTTCCAGATGTACGAAAAAATTGTGGACGACAATCCGTACAAAACGCCCATGATGATTTATCCCGCCATCCATTACACAATGGGCGGAGTGTGGGTCGATTACGAACTGCAAACTTCCATTCAGGGACTTTTCTGCGCAGGCGAGGCAAACTTTTCTGACCACGGAGCCAACCGCTTGGGCGCTTCGGCGTTGATGCAGGGATTGGCTGACGGATACTTTGTACTTCCTTATACGATTCAGAATTACCTGTCGAACGACATTCGCACACCGCGCATGACGGGCAACGAAAAGGAATTTGCTGACGCCGAAAACGCTGTAAAAGCGCGGATGCAAAAACTGTTCGACATCAGGGGCAAACGCTCGGTGGACAGCATTCACAAAGAACTCGGCATTGTGATGTGGGATTTGGTTGGAATGGCTCGCAACGAAAAAGGTTTGAAAGAAGCCGCCGAAAAAATTCGCGCCATCAAAAAAGAGTTCTGGACAAATGTACGCATACCCGGCGACAACAACGGCATGAACGTGGAACTCGAAAAGGCAAACCGTTTGGCTGACTTTATCGAAATTGGCGAACTGATGGCGAAAGACGCTTTGCAGCGTCAGGAATCATGCGGCGGGCACTTCCGCGAAGAGTATCAGACCGAAGACGGCGAAGCTTTGCGGCATGACGACCGTTTTGCATACGTAGCCTGCTGGGAATATCAGGGCGACGACAAGGAACCCGTTATGCACAAAGAGGAGTTGAAATACGAAGAAGTAAAAGTATCTCAACGCAATTATAAATAACAGTATAACCGTAGAAACGCAATGCATCGCGCCTCTACAAACAATCTGTAATAATTAATAATAATGGAAAAAAACATAAATCTCACGCTTAAAGTATGGCGGCAAAAAAGCCCCCGCGAAAAGGGCAGCTTCGAGACCCATCAGGTGAAAAACATTTCAACAGAAAGTTCGTTTCTCGAAATGCTGGACATACTCAACGAACAGTTGATTAACGAAGGTAAAGAGCCTGTTGCGTTTGACCACGACTGTCGCGAAGGCATCTGCGGCATGTGTTCGCTTTACATCAACGGACGTCCGCACGGACCCGATGACGACATTACAACCTGCCAGCTGCACATGCGCAAGTTCAAAAACGGCGAAACCATAACCATCGAACCTTGGCGCTCGGCGGCGTTCCCCGTTATCAAGGACTTGATGGTAAATCGCAATGCTTTCGACCAAATCATTGCAGCAGGCGGATATGTGTCGGTCAATACAGGCGGCATCCCCGACGGCAATGCCATTCCCGTATCGAAAGACAAAGCCGATGAAGCAATGGACTCCGCCTCGTGCATCGGTTGCGGCGCCTGCGTAGCAGCCTGCAAAAACGGCTCAGCCATGCTGTTTGTGTCAGCTAAAATAAGTCATTTGGCATTACTGCCACAGGGAAAAGTTGAAGCAGCCCGTCGCGCCCGCAACATGGTAGCAAAAATGGACGAACTCGGCTTCGGTAACTGTACCAACACAGGCGCCTGCGAAGCCGAATGTCCGAAAGGCGTTTCCATCTCAAACATTGCTCGCCTGAATAGAGAGTTTTTGGCAGCAAAGTTTCAGGAGTAGGAGAAATAATATTGATTAATAAATTAAGAGGCTGTTCAAAAGTATTTTTGAACAGCCTCTTGTTTGTCGCTATAACATTTTGTATGTGCAAGGCGGATACTCAAATTTAAGGTTATGGCGTGGTGAAATAAATCGGTTTATACTAAACCACTATCAGTAATATTAAAATAGCATAAGATTATGCCGTTTGCCCCCGTAAGAACGACGCTTCTTTAGGTTGATAGTGGATTAACAATTATGAATGAAGTATTGAGAATAGTGTAATTAAACTCTTCATTCTGCTAAATCTGAAAACTCACCATCTTTAAACTGCGATGTCAATTCCCCTTCGCCAACAAAATTTGAAAACTTGCGGTCTTTAAACAGCGACATCAAACCGGTTATTTGCTTGAGGCGCAAAAGTTCGTCGGCATCCATCCCTATATTTCGGAGAATCCATGCGTCGGACATGCCCGATGCTACGAGTTCCGAAACAATGTTAACCATCAGCTCAATGCTGTGCGAACCGCGCGCACGGTTGTGCCGAATGGTCGAAGCCATACGGTTCGAAACATCTTTGTCAATCACAACCACCGGCAGCAAACCGTTTTCGCGCTCGTAAATATCGCTGTGTTTCAGCATTACAGTATATCGGTGAAAACCGTCCACAATTTCGTATTTATCCACATCCGCCAAATAGTAACACACTATCGGCATTGTGTAACCGTCTTCTTTGATTGACTGATACAGCAGTTTCATTTCGGGCGGCGCAACAGCATTTGGATTGTACGAGTTTGCCTGAATTTTCTCAATCGGTATTGCCCGAACATTGTAAACGGGACTTTTATAATTGTTTTTTTCTGTAAACAAATCTCTCATCATAAGGCATTGTATTTATCCATCACTGCTTTTTTGCGCTGCATTTCGTTTTTGGTGAGCGCAAAACCCATGTATTTGCACAAATGGTCGTTTTTCATGATGCACACACACATTCGTTTGTAAGTTGGTATCAGTTGAAAGTCGGCGCTGTCAATATCGTCAATATACTCCATTCGTACCGGTTTTTTGTCGGTTTTATAATTACTGCCCTCGCCCACTTCAATATCAACGCCTGCGTTTCGGAGTTCCGAAATGGTTTTTTCTGAAAGCACACCACCACGTTTGCGCCAAAATTCAATGGAAGTATCAAGTTTCGACAGATAATTCCGACGCGTATCTTCGGGCAGCGTGTCGAGCAGAAAGTGCATGTAGCTTTTCCACGTATGTCCTTTTGGCAGCGTTATCGACTTCCATCCCATAGCCGTTGTTCCGCCGTAAATTGCCGTGAAATTAATGCCGTTTACACGCGATACTAATTTGCCCCAAGTGTGTGGTTCAATGGTCCGGTAAAGTTTCAAACTGTCCTGTGCCGCCGAAAGGAAAGGACTTGCCACGCGCATGGCGTCAATTGGCACGCCCGACTGATAATAAAGGTCGTACAAACGGTTGTACGTCCATTCAAAGCGGGCATTTGCCGTCCAAATGTCTTCGGTAATCCAGTCGTAAACAGGATAAGCGTTGTAAACATTATCGTACAGTTGCTTTGTCCAGTTCAAGCCCTCGTAATTGCGATAATTGCGGTCGCTGTGAATGGCACGCCAGCGATGCAGACTTTCCTGCGTCCGGATTCCGACAAGGCAGCATGTACGCCGCGCCTGTTTCTTTTCGTGCAGCCAAAGTCCGAAAATATTTTGGAAATCATAATCCCACATTCGCTCGTCAAAGAAAGGAAAATCTTTTTCGGTATAGCTGTTTTTAGGCATCCGGCTTACCCAAATATCTTTCAGGTCGGGCTGCCACGGACGCCAGTATTGCTGGTGCATCGACGTACATGTGGGGACTTTAAACGGAATGCATATATGATAAACTTCCAGAATATCGGCATTCGTTGCAAATGTTTTGCCAACGTACTGCGTTGTAGCTTCGTACTGCGCTTCGTAATCAAGATGAAAAACGCCCAATTTACGTTTGGGACAGTTTTTTCGAACATAGTCCATGCAGAGATTGAGCAAAACACTGCTGTCCTTTCCGCCCGAAAACGATACATACACATTGTCGAAGTCGTTAAAGATGCGTTTCAATCGCTGTTGTGCTGCTTCGTAAACGTTCATTTCTGTTTAAAATCGCTGTTACTTCGTTTCAACTTGGCACATCCGCAAGCAAATAAACATGCCAACAGATCAAAAAAGGGACTAAGAAACATTTGATTTGTATATGTGCAAATAACAGAAAGTGTATTTATATATTCGCTGGAACAACACTTCTTTAAGTGGAGAATGGAGAGTTATTTTCATACATTCTTCGGGATTCTTCATCCTCAACTTTTCATTAATAAAGTTTCAGTCTTATACAAATACATTCTGTAATCATTTTTTTCAAAAAACTTCTGCTGCAAATTTCTGCATAAGTTGGAGTAGAATAAATTACAGCTATTTTTTATTTATTTTTCTGTAAAACAATCTCGGCAGTTTCTATCTGATAAAATTGATACCATGAGAAGTTTCTGTAATGAAACAGACGTTTTGTTTTGAATTTATTGTTGAATCAACAACCGTTAAAATGAACTTTGGTTTTATAGTCGGCATAAAAAATTAAATGATATTGAGCAACAAATCTATGAATCAATTTAGAAACTGCTGGAATTAAATTTTCCCGTATAATCTTCTAATATTTGTGATTATAATGAAAGCACTTCACCTTTTAGTGGAAAGGTCGGGGGCTGTAAGGTAATCTCCCTTCCGCTTTTTACAAAATAAATTAATGATAAACAGTTTCTGAGTCTTATTTAGCTACTGGGTGTAATTTGTTTGCGGAGAGTCAGGGATTCGAACCCTGGATACCCTTGTGAGGTATACGCACTTTCCAGGCGCGCGCCTTCGACCGCTCGGCCAACTCTCCTTTCCCTCTTATTTTTGCAAATGACGCCGCAAAAATATTATATTAATAAATAAATAGCAACGATTTCTCAATATATTTTTAATCAAAAATTACATTGCTTATTTCTCCTTTTCTTCTTTTGCCGCCTCCTCTTTCAACGATTCTTGATAGATTTTTATGTTTTCTTCCGAAAGGATGCCTTTCTCTGTCAGTAAACGACTCCATACAAAAACTTTCTTGATGTCCGAAACATAAACTCTATCGGAATCGTAATCGGGAAGAATCTTTTTAAATTCATCCTTCAATATGTTCGCAGCCGCTTTGGGGTCAATATCTACTTTATTTTCGAACAACCTGAGTAAGATTTTTGATAATTTTACATCACCATCAATTGTATAAATTGAGATGTCGTCTAATGAACTGATACGCGATGCTGCGTAAACAGGCATTCGCTTGCCGTCAGTGAGCGACTCAACAATGATACTGTTTTTTGTTTGCGAAATAAGTTTAAATAAACCCGGTTGTCCTGATACCGATAAAATGTCTTTTAGCATATTAATTTGTAATTAGATTTTCGGCGCAAAAATACAATAATTGATGATAAGGCAAAAAAACGACGGTAATTTTCTGCTTGATTTTTTTTGAATCTTTTCAAACTCAATATATAATTGAGCTTTTCAGAAAAATCAAAACGAAAAATGAAGTAGTGAGGTCGTAGAGGTTTTATTATATTTTTTGTTTCGCAACCCATGTGTGTTTTTTTACAATACAAAGTTGCTTAAAACAATTAATTAAGATATATGTATCATTTCACAATCAACCACTTAAATAGATTTATGAAATATAATAACTCATGTTACGCAGGTTATTGTTGTCAATTTTTCGTATCAAAATTATTTACGGCGACGCTCGCCGAACTTTGGCAAGTGCAGAATCATCTATGGCGACACTTGCCGAACTTTGGCAAGTGCAGAATTATCTACGGCGACACTTGCCGAACTTTGGCAAGTGCAAAATTATCTGCGGCGACACTTGCCGAACTTTGGCAAGTGCAAAATCATCTACGGCGACACTTGCCGAACTTTGGCAAGTGCAAAATTATCTTCGGCAGCTTTCGCTTTACGTAACATCAGATAATAATTATATCATCGTCAGTTTCGCCAAATAATCATAGTGCAGCCCGTCCATTATTTTTTCAGCGGAAAAGCCATATTGCTGGGCGTGGATGGCAAGAAGGTTGTAGTCGATAAAAAACCATGGGAACAGTTCGCTTTTGCAGTTGCGATAACTCAATCGATAGGTGAGTTCGCCGTAATATTTGCCGTTTAAATTAATCCGCATCGAACCATCCTCGTCTTCAAAGAGGTAACGAATGTCGGTAGAGTCAAGTAATATTTGTCCGCCCGTCGCCAAGTGCTTTTTTACCTGTGCAAAGAAATCGGGTAAACCGGCAATCGTTCCTGCAATACCGGCACCGTTCATCAGCAACATAATTGTATCATATTTTGCCTGCGGTTCGCATCGCATAAAATTGCTGTTGATTATTTGACGTACGCCACGTTTCTGCATCACTTCGCAAGCCAATGGCGACAGTTCAAATGCCGTAACGTCCGCGCCACATTCCTGCAAATACAGCGAATGAACGCCCATGCAGGCGCCAACATCCAAAATTTTGCCACGCCAAAGCGATAATGCTTTCTGTTCAATCGAAGGCATATCGCCATAAGCGCGAAAAAGGTAGTGAAGAGGTATGTAATCGGTTTCGGCAACGTCAGTCCAAACAGTTATCCGTTTCTTTTTGGATGGCGAAAGCATGTAATCCATGCCGGCGCTTCCGAATACATCGTGATTCGCATTCATCGCACCCGTTATTTACTGTTGTGAACGTGTACATCCATTTGCGGGAACGGAATTGAGATGCCTTCGCTGGCAAATACCTTGTACACCTGCTCATTCAGCATAAAAAACACGTCCCAGTAATCGGCGGAGTCCACCCACGCGCGAACGGTGATGTTTACCGAACTATTGCCCAGCGAAGTCAATGCGATGAAGTGCGCAGGGTCTATTTTCACGCGCTTGTCGGCTTTCAGCAGTTGCTCAATGATTGTTTTCGCCTTGTCATAGCTGTCGCCGTAGGCAATGCCGAATGTCCAATCCACACGCCGCGTTCCGGTGGTCGAATAATTGGTCATGATGCCTGTCGAAAGCCCGCCGTTTGGCACAATAATCGTTTTGTTGTCGGCTGTCGTAAGTACGGTGTTGAAAATCTGAATTTCCTTTACCGAACCGCCTTGTCCCTGCGCCTCGATATAATCGCCCACCTTGTAGGGCTTAAACAACAGAATCATTACGCCTCCGGCGAAGTTCTGGAGGGTTCCGCTGAGCGCCATACCGATTGCGAGACCCGCCGAAGCAAACAGCGCAATAAGCGAACTCGTTTCGATGCCCAAAATACTTATCACGATGATGATAAGAACGAGGTTCAAACTGATACTTATAAGACTTTTCACAAAAGAAAACAGCGACGGGTCAACTTCTCGCTTTTTCATTATTTTTTGAACAATGTGATTCAGCCGTTTTACAATCCAGCGCCCCACAAAATAGACCACGATTGCCAATAACAGCTTCCCGCCAAACGACAGAAGAGCTTCATACAGTTTGGGCAACAGTTCCTGCATGTTGATCGAAGTAACCGAGTTCACGATGTTTTCAGTTTTTAAATCTTCCATAATCGCAATAAATTAATGGTTAAAAATAATTGTTTGATGGTTAATTCACAGTTTAATATTCCAAGTTCAATGTTTCTGCTTCAACCTTGAACTTGGAACAGTTTGTTATTTCATAAATTTTTCACGTTTTTGCAAGTTCAACATCCCCCACAGAAGCAACACGAGCGATGTAACGGGATAAACAGTTCTGTTTCGCTGTACGATGGTTTCCCAAACCTGTTCGCTCATCGAATCGGGCTTCGCGAAAGGGTTCAGAAACACGTTCCAATAGCTATTTTCGGCGACGCCTGAATTTGTCAGTATCCAAAACAGCAGTCCAACGGCAATTAATACGACTATCGTTCCGCTTCCGCTTCGTATCACGGTTGAGAAAGCAAATCCTACCATCCCGAAAAACATTACCGGCACCATAAGCCTTGTTGCCATCTCAGCAACGGGCGTTTGAATCAGCAACAATCCCGACAGTGCCGCCAGAAACATCATGTAAAACCATTGTATAATAAGGATGATTACTAATCGTATCAGGTAAACTTTGTAACGATAGTTGGGAATTCCAAATATGATTTCGAGGATTCGCGCATCGGCGTCGTTCTGTATTCCAAACACAGTGGGGAAAAATATAAACAGTAACGCAGGTAAAATCAGCATGTAATACACGCTTGATACCGTAACAACATCGGTACTGAACACATTGATAGCAGTTATCAGCAAATAGAACAGCAGCGAAGCACCAAAAAAATAGACGAAGCGATTTCCGAAAATAACTTTCAGATTATAGCCCGTCAGCCTCGCAATAGTCTGTGTCAATGTGATTGATAGTGTTTTTGCCATTTTATTCGTATAAAAACAACGGGCAAAATTAAGAAAAATTGTTCCCAAAAACGAAGATGTAATATTTTTTGCAGGGCAACCGTATCACAAACATCGTTAGGTGTTGTTTGTGCATACTATCCAGATGTATTTGAGAAAACATTTGTAAAATAAATGCAAAAAACACATTGTGATTTGCATTTCAATAACTTTAACATGGTTTTAAGTCCTTGTCATAATTTATAAATAAGCGAAAAATTGCAAAATGTTTTTCGCTTATATTCAGATATTTACAGTGTAGAAATAATTACATTAACATGGTAAAATAGATTTTAGGTAAATTACTTTTCACAGTGGCTCGAATTGATTTTAATTATGAACTTTGCCTCATAATGCGTAATTGTACTTCTGAGGTTTTTTTATTTGTAAAATGAGGTTTAAATCCCTAATTCATTGACTTCACAAATACAGTAAACATTTTGCATAATTGCTTTAACATAATTCAAAGCCGTTTCTTAAATCTCATGTTACGCAAAACATACGCACAACAGTCTTGGAAAAAATTAATTCGATAACCACGAGTGGTTGCTGAGCGTGTCGAAGCGAAGCGTTGACCGGCGGTTATGACACCCGCGTCTTCCTGCCCGCAAGGGCAGAACAGATGCAAAAATATAAGTTCTACCCTTCGGAGCAGCGTTGCTGTTGCCTATTTTCTGTAAGCTGCACTTCGCTTTCAGGTACTGTTATGAATATTAGACTTTTCAAGCCAAGTGCGCAACATCAGCTAAATAAAAAAGCCGTCTCAATTTTGTTTTGAAACAGCTTTTATAATCGCGAATGTTATATAATGTTGTTACATTTATAACTTCAGGCTAACTTTACATTTACTGCATTCACGCCTTTACGACCTTCTTTCAGTTCGAATGTAACTTCGTCGTTTTCACGAATTTTGTCAACTAACCCCGATACATGTACAAAATACTCTTCTCCGGAGTCCATGTCTTTAATGAAACCGAAACCCTTGGTTTCATTGAAAAATTTTACTGTTCCTTTGTTCATTTGATATAATTATTTGAAGCGCCAAAGGTACGGCATTATTTTGAATCTGCAACTTTTTTTCGATTTTTATGCGAAAAAGTTTTTGGAGCGCTATTTTTAATAATTCTCATATTTATCGTCGTTGCTCTTGTCGAATCTTTTAAATGTATAGCCAGTCGCTGATACACCCTATTTTTAAAAGGCTTTTACCGGCGCTATATGAGCAGTTGTTTGCTGCGTCGATTTTTCTGTACTCTTTCTTCAACAGAAAAAATGTAACCGCCTCTTTCAATTTTTGGTAGTGTCTTAAACCCGTTGAAAAGTATTATATTGGCAAAAAAACAATCATGAAACATTATCATATAATTACATATCCTTTTGCACTAGCGAGGATGGGGTAAAAAACGGACATAACAGTTCAGAAGTGCAGCACTGGCGCTGTAATAAATGTAAAAAAGTCTCAGCTGGAGTATAAATATAATGCGTGGAAGCCGGGCATAAAAGAAGCAATTATAGAACAAAACCTGAATAGTAGTGGTGTCAGAGATATTGTAGAGTGTTGAAAATAAACAGAAATATAGTAGTTGCTGTATTAAAAAAAACTCTAAAAGTTAACCCTTATTTTCTGACCGCAGCAAAACGGCAATCCTTTCACCATCTCAATGTGAAGATAAAATTCAGTGGAGAAATGGATAAGTTTTGGAGTTTTGTTGGGAACAAAAGCAATCAACGGTGAACGCTGTATGCAATAGAAAGAAAATCGGACTGCCTACTTGCATGTCACAACGGGAAACGCAGCGATAAGGCTTTTTCTGATATTATGGAATATGCTGAAATTGATATTGACAGATATTACATTGACAACTGGGGTTCATATTCAAAATATATTCAACAGGAAAGACATAGAACCGGAAAAGACAATACATGGAAAATTGAGCGTAAAAATCTAAATTTCGGTACACATTTGAAACATCTGAACAGAAAACCATTTGTTTTTCAAAGAATGAAGCCGTACACGACAATGTTATCGGAATGTATATTGAAAGATATTATTACAAAACGGGAACTTATAAAATAATTGTATCAACTAATTTAAGGGACCTCTAAAAACTCCAATTTCTTCGGCAATCTTGTTCAAATTTATTGGATTACTTGCAAGTTATTCACTCAAAGCGGCATTTCGATGGATAACCTGATTCAGTTGCTGAATGGCATGATTAACCTGTTCGACGCTTTCTTTTGCTTCAGTGCTGGAAGCAGAAATTTCGATGCCTTTTCTACTTCAAGAATAAGCTGGGTTAAAATACTCATTCTTTTACCAGTTTCTTCAACGTTCGATTTGGTCAAGTTGATAATTTCATCAAAAATCTAAGTTTGCCAAAGATTATATCCCCTATTCTTTCGATAGGAATATACCCTTCCCTGCTTAAACAGTAGCCTGTTTTGTATATGTAAATTATTGCTCTTAATATCTCTTTTAGAAAATGTTTGCGATTTCACCTTGCTTGTTTGCTGAAAAAATCCGAACTTTGCCAAAATTTATCAGTCAGCATAGTTAAATATTGTTTATCGCACATGCTTTATGGCTTCAATAACCATAAAATACAAAAACCTATTTAATTAACAAACTGATGTTATTGTAATTATATTGTTTTGTTTAAAAACTTAAACAGACTCTAAGATGTTTGTAAAAATAAAGAAGATGACTTTTGTACTTGCCGGAATGTTTATATCATTGGCAAGCATGGCGCAGCAAAACGGAGAAGAACTGTCTGCAATTGAAAAATTAGAGCAACGAGTCGAAACGCTTAACAAAACTGTTCAAACACAGCAAAAATTAAAAGTTTCGGGGGTTATTCAAACACAGTTTCAGCACGGCGAAAAGGATGCTGCGTTGAATGTGGGCGCTGCAAATAATAGCGAAGAGGCTTTTAATCGAGTCGGAGTACGTCGCGGGTTTGTGAAGTTTGCATTCGACGAAAAAATTGTATCGAGCGTGCTTCAAATCGACATTACCGAAAAGGGTGTCAGTGTGAAAGAGGTTTACATGGACTTCCGTATCCCCAAAATGGGTGCAAGCGCCATTCGTGCGGGACTTTTCAACCGTCCTTTCGGATACGAAGTGGGCTACTCGTCGTCGATACTCGAATCGCCGGAACGTGCAAATATCATCAGAACACTTCTTCCCGACGAACGCGACCTTGGCGGGATGCTTATTCTTCAGCCGGCAAAGTCGTCGCGATGGAATTTTATAAAATTAGAAACTGGACTGTTTGCCGGTAACGGAATAAAACAGGAAACCGACAGCAGAAAGGATTTTATTGGACGCCTATCGGGAATTAAAAACGGTTCCGGCTTTGGAATATCGTACTACAACGGCGGTGTATATCAGGGAACCGACAGCGTATATACCATGAAAGGCAATGCTTTTGTGCTGAATAACACTCCATCGAACAGGGGAAAGTTTGCAAAGCGTGAATATATTGGTTGGGATGCGCAGTGGAAACATACAAGTAGTTTGGGAACCACAAAACTGCACGCTGAATATATCTTAGGTACGCAATCGGGCGCAGCAGCGTCGAGTAAAAGTCCCAACACATCAACATTGCCTTCGACGCACACTTATGTCCGAAAATTTATGGGCGGATACGTCATGCTGGTACAGAATATTGGCAAGCTTCCCTTGTCGGTGATAGCAAAATTAGAATGGTACGACCCCAATATAGCTGTTGCCAAAAACGAAACAGGACAAAACGGTACTGGCAGAGGCGACCTGCTGTACGAAGCAATCGGCTTGGGGTTAATGTGGCACTTTTCCGAAAGCGTACGTCTGCAAGCGCATTACGAGCTGAACAGGAACGAAACCACCGAACATCTTGTCGGGTATTCAAAAAACTTGAAAGACAATGTACTTACGGTGCGATTGCAGTACAGATTTTAAAAATGCCGTTTTTGTACCTCAAAACAATATATGGAGAGTTAAAATTTGATAGGGAGTTTCTAAAAAATTGATTTTTCGAGGCTTGTGTCTGAGACAAAAGCAAAGTTTACTAAAGTAAATAAGCATTTTGGCGAAGGGGTGTAACAAATAAAAAGCACTTTTTAGAAGTCGACATATTCATTAAAATATTTTTAGGGATAAGGTGGTGTGACAACAACTGCAAAAATTGAGCAATTATTATCTGAAATATTGCAAATTGTGAGTTGTGTTTTTTCATATATACCATCAGACTCTTTTTATAGATTGGGGTATGGTGAATATGTGGGTAAATATTTTATTCCGAATTTTGGGTACGCATCCAAAAATGGCTTAAGTATTTTGCATGATGAAAGTCTGCATAAATAAAACGAGCAAAACATAGCCCCCGTCCTGAACAAGAAAAATTCATTTTGTACATGTTTCTTTGCAAAAAAAAATTGCGATGTCAAGATATTTTATGGAGTTGGCTTACAGAGGAACTAATTACTGTGGCTGGCAAATTCAGCCCAACAGCGTTTCAGTGCAGGAAAAACTGCAACAGGCATTAACAGCAATTCTTACACAGACAATAGACGTTACGGGTGCGGGACGAACCGACGCCGGAGTTCACGCAGCGTATATGGTAGCGCATTTCGATACTGATGCGTTTTTTAATTGCAGTGAATTAACAAAACGTTTAAACCGTTTTCTGCCCGGCGACATTGTTATCCTGTCGATAACCGAAGTCGATAGCGAAAGCCACAGTCGATTCAGCGCCATTTCGCGCAGTTACGAATACCGCATCACGACGAAAAAGAATCCATTCCTGCTTCAGCTTGCACATCGCGTTACTTATTGTCCCGATTTTGATGCAATGAACCACGCCGCCACCCATCTGCTACAACACAGCGATTTCACAAGTTTCAGCAAACTGCATACCGACGTAAAGAACAACCTCTGTACCATAACACGTTCCATTTGGGAACCGCGAGGTGTCGAATGGATTTTTCGCATCGAAGCAAACCGCTTTCTGCGAAACATGGTACGCGCAATCACAGGCACACTTTTAGATGTGGGGCGCGGAAAAATCACCATTGAGCATTTCAACGAAATCATCATCGCAAAAGATCGCTCATTGGCTGGTACATCAGCACCAGCGCAGGGGCTATATCTTGTGGATATAAAATATCCCGATACAATCTTTAAAAAGTAGTTATCATCATAATAAAGCAGTCCCCAACATTTGCTGTTGTATTTTTTTAATAACTCATATTACGCACTTGGCTTGAATTGAAAATCGCCATAAGCAAAAGCCAAATTTACATAACCGTACCAGCGAAGCTTACGGAAAACAGGAGTTTTGATTCACAGCCCATAAGGGTAGAACATACGTTTTGAGATTTGTTCTGCCTTACGGGCAAGTGTTCCGTAGAGACGGAAATTATCCGTTTTTACAATTCAAACAGCTTATAAATCATTCACCATTCGATTTCATCCAATCCCTTTGATTTTAAATACTCATTGGTTTTGCTGAAATGCCTGTTTCCAAAAAATCCTCTGTGTGCTGATAATGGAGATGGGTGTGGAGATGTAAGAATAAGATGTTTAGAACGATTGATATACATACTTTTTTTGATTGCATACGTTCCCCATAGCAGAAAGACGAGGTTTTCTTTTCTATCAGCCAGAACCTTAATAACACTGTCGGTAAAAATCTCCCATCCTTTGTTCTGATGCGAACCCGCCTGATGCGCTCTTACTGTTAATGTGGCATTTAAAAGCAATACGCCTTGCTTAGCCCAACGTTCGAGGTTGCCGCTAACAGGGGCTTTTATACCCAAATCGTTTTCTATTTCTTTGTAGATATTAACAAGCGATGGTGGAAGTCTGACGCCATCGTTCACCGAAAAGCAAAGCCCATGCGCCTGATTGACGTCATGATAAGGGTCTTGTCCGAGTATTATAACCTTTGTTTCGCTGAAAGGGCATAAATCGAATGCGCAGAATATTTTTGCGGGGGGCGGAAATATCTGTCCGGTTATATACTCTTTCTTCACAAAGTTGGTGAGTGTTTCAAAATATTTTTTGTCAAATTCAGGTTGTAATACTTGCTTCCAACTCCCTTCAATTTTTACATCCATATTATTATTTTATTAAGTAAGTGCTCATAATTAATTCACATTATCCTGCATCGGCAATGGGGCATGCCCCATTGTTGCTTCT
>JAITVO010000271.1 GCA_031285765.1 Cytophagaceae bacterium
ATTACAGCGGAAGTCTGCACAAAAAGTTCAGACCCAACCTGAAAGGCACAGACGGGAAAAACAGGGAAATAATCCACCTGACGTGGGACGAACTGATTCGAGTTTACAATTACAGTTTCGACAGCAGCAAAGATTATATTTCCCAAACAAGGGACGTATTTTGTTTTTGCTGCTTTACAGGATTGCGATATTCCGATGCCGCAAGCCTGAAAAAATCGGACGTAAAGGAGAATTATATTTCAGTTGTAATGCAAAAAACTTCAAGCGCCATCAAATATAGAGTTGAACAAATACATCTACACGATACTCGAAAAATATGCAAATGCCGATTTGCCCGACAACAGGGCGCTTCCCGCAATAAGCAATCAAAAAATGAACAGTTATCTTAAAGAAATGGGCAAAATCTGTGGTTTGAACGAAGAAATACGGATTGTATATTTTTCGGGCAACAAGCGCATCGAAGAAGTGCATCCAAAACATAAACTGTTATCCACGCACTGCGGACGACGGACATTCATAGTAAACGCCCTGTATTTAGGAATACCCGCCGAAGTGGTAATGAAATGGACCAGGCACAGCGACTTTACCGCAATGAAACCATACATTAAAATAGTGGACGAATTAAAGGAAAAAGAGATGAATAAATTCAATTTAAAATACTCCCCGATTATGAAAAACGGGGAGTGTTTTTGGCGTCGTTGGATTAAATTCAATAATGTTAGATTAAATGAAAGTGCAAGTATTTCAATGGATTTTACGTTTGATTAAATGATGGGTTCGAGTCCTTGCGGGACAACAATGTGAGTCGAAGTGTCGTCCCTGCAAGACTTGCAAATACATTCTATAAACAATTTTTAATTCAAACAGTTTCTAATAATGTTATTCATCGCCCTTTACCACCATAAAATCTCCTGTTTTCAACTCCCACTCACGTTTGGGGGTTTGCCAGTCGCCATATTTTTCTTTCAGATATTCTTTATAGCACAGGGGCGCTTTCAGCGCTTTGCCTTCGTATTTTATCTCTTCGGACGAACGATAAAAACTGTCCGAAGTTTTCAGAATATTTTTTTCTACTTCCCAAAATACGAATCCGGCATGACGATATTTGACAAAAATATCAATAACAGGGTAGTTGGGTACAGACGTACCCGTGAACATTGCACGGATATATTGTGGAATCGGTTTAATTTTTATCATTCGCAAATCTCCTTTTTGGATGGGTTCCGACGAACAGTTGTGTCGACGCATGGAAACTTTAAAACCTACAGCAAGAAATTTTCGACGAATCTTTAATAATTGAACTGCAACATCGTTGGTAATACACAAATCCATATCATGATCCCATGGTATTAAATCGCCGTCGCGTACAATTCCGAGCAGTGTTCCTGCTTCTAAAAAATAAGGGATATGATTGTTGTCTAAAATGGAAACCACTTTCAGTAACATTTTACGTGCCTGCGCCAGCGTTTCCGGATTGTTGAAGTCATATCTGTTGGACATCTAAGTTCTCTCTTTTTTTGCAAAAATACTACAATAATATTATGTTCATGTCTTATGTAAATAATATTTTGTATGTTTGCGGCTTAATAATGTACGGTATAACATGAAAATTACATGATGTTGCTTTGTTTAACAGGATATTATACTCAACCAAAATTGATTTGCGAACATAATCAACAATGAGGCATGCCCCATTGCCGGTGCAGGACGGCAGTTGAACCAGCAATATAAACCTCTGTTATTTGCAATTCATTTCCTGTTGAGTATAACAACAAAACACTGTGTTAAATAGATATAAATGAAGATTATAATTTTAGCTGCGGGAATCGGCTCCCGTTTGGGCAGTGCACTACCCAAATCGCTTGTTTCATTAAAAATTAACGAAACCATTATGGGATTGCAATTGAAAAACATTGACAAGTTTTTCGATGTTAATGACGTAATGGTTGTGGTAGGATTTAAAAAGGAGATGATTATGGAAACATTTCCCAACCTGCTCTATGTTTACAACCCCTATTTTGAGCGTACCAATACCTCCAAAAGTTTGTTAAAGGCATTGCGCAAAGCGCGGGGCGAAGATGTGTTGTGGATAAACGGCGATGTTGTATTTAACGAAAGTTTGCCCGAACAGATAAAGCCTTTTATCAGACAAGGTAATTCGTTTGTATGTGTAAACAACTTGGAATGTGGCGAAGAGGAGGTAAAATACAAACTCGGAACCGACGGCTCAATTTCCGAAATATCGAAAACAGTTGTAAACGGACAGGGAGAAGCTGTCGGTATTAATTTTATCTCACATCGCGATTTGCCATTTTTTATCGACCGGCTGGAAGAGTGCGGCAAGAACGACTTTTTTGAAAGAGGACTGGAACTGATGATTAAGAACGACCGTCGAAAGGTATTTCCTGTTAATATTTCCTCGTGCTTGTGCATGGAAGTTGATTTTGAAGAAGATTTGGAGCGTGTTAATAAAATAATCTGACCCGAATCAATATAATTACAAAAAAGTATTTTGTTGCATGAAAGCCGTTTTGTTTTGTTACCACCCTTATGCTTTTGGTATTCTGAAACCGCTCTCCGACCAGCTGGCAGGAGCAGGATGCGAAACTGTGTGGTATCTGCGCGAAACAATTGAAGATGAATTTTCGTTTGCTGCCGAAGTTAATTATACAACAAGCATAGGTGCGCTGATACGCTTTAAGCCCGACGCCGTTTTTGTACCCGGAAATGAAGTCCCTTATTATTTGAATGGCGTTAAGGTTCAAATTTTCCACGGTTTGGCTGGCGAAAAAAAGGGACATTTCAGAGTGAGGGATTATTTTGACCTTTACCTTACGCAAGGTCCCTATTTTACACGCCGTTTTAATGAAATGGCTCAAAAGCACAAAAATTTTGACGTAATTGAAACAGGATGGTCGAAACTTGACCCGCTTTTTACATCAACACACTGTTATGACGACGAAAAACAACAACTGCTGACTGCCGCCGACGCCAATAAAATTGTGCTTTACGCGCCGACTTTTTCGCCATCGCTCACATCTGCCCCTTATATTATAGACGAAATTGAAAAGATTGCTAACGACGGGCGTTTTTTGGTACTCATAAAATATCACGACTTGATGTGCACAAAAACACAGGAGCTATATCAACGCCGGCTGGAAAACAACAAGCGTGTACACATTGTGAAAGAATCCAATATCCTGAAATATCTTATTGTGTCCGACTTGCTGATAAGCGATACCTCATCAGCAATTTATGAGTTTATGCTGCTCAACAAGCCAGTAATAACATTCCGATCAAGTTCGCGCAATATTTTGTGGAACGATGTAAAAGAGCCTGTCAAAGTTTACAGCGAACTGCTGAATACATTTGAAAACGACAATTTTCGCGACAATCGCCGAAAAATTATAGATGAATATCATCCTTATTCCGACGGCAAATCGTCGCAACGTATGATTACTGCCGTTGAACAATACATCGGCAAAAAAGGCGTGCCTTGCGAACGAAAGCTAAACCTTTACCGAAGATGGAAAATTAACCGTATGTTTGGCTTAAAGAGCGGTAATGAGTAACGAGTACCAAATATTAACGTTTACAACAAAGAATTAATCAATGACCACCAAGTGCACTATAAATAAAGTTGCAATAATTGTAATTTGCAAAGCTCTATATTGCAACATATTACATACAAAATTCAATACTTAAAAAAAAAATACTACCCACAGAGTGTTTTTTTTGTTAAATATTTTTGTGTTCACTTTAAAATGTAATATATTCGCAGAGTTTTTACGAACCAGTATTCCTGCCTATTTTGGCGCTCTAAAACATCTACAATGATGGAATTGAATGACATTAACCAAACATCCCCCGAAAGGGTGAATTTGAATACGGAAAACGAAAATTCCGTTAAGCCGCTTAGTAATAACGCAACCGAAGAGTTGTCAAGCGGAAATCAGCCTGACAAAACAGTGTTTGACAATGCTGTTATTGAGGAAAGTAATAACACTGATACAGTATCGGCTGAAAAGGAAACCAAACCTGTTGATGCTGTGGAAGAACAGGAATTACCCCTGTTTGAACCAGAGGCTGTTGCAGAACACGTTCCCAACGACAAAGAAGTTTCTTCTGCAATAGAAGAGCATGTTGAAGAACAAAAGACGCATCCTGCTTTTACCGACGTTAATTATCGAAATTTGAGTCAGGCAGAGCTTGTCGGGAAATTCAAAGAGTTGCTCCATCATCACAATTCGCCGCATGTAAAAGAACATTTGGAAGCGATTAAAGAAGCTTTTGAAGCTGCTGCCAAAGAAACAGAAACAGCGGCATATCAAATTTTTTTGGATTCGAGCGAACCCGAAGAAAATTATTCGCCTCCAATTGCCCCCTTGCAAAAAGAGTTTTCAGCCTTACTGCATGAGTACAGACAAAAACGCGATTATGCACGGACTGTTCTTGAGGTTGAGAAAGAACGAAACCTGAAAGCCAAGTATGAAGTGATTGAAGGGATCAAGGAATTGATTAACCGTCAGGAATCGCTGAACAATACATTTCAGGAGTTCAGGGAGCTTCAGCAGCGCTGGCGCGAAATAGGACCCGTTCCACAGGCGAAAATTCGCGATTTGTGGGAAACATTCCATCTTCATGTCGAAAATTTTTACAGTTACATCAAGATTAACAACGAACTGCGCGACCTTGATTTAAAAAAGAATTACGAGGCAAAACTGGAGTTGTGCGAAAAAACCGAAAAACTGCTTCTTGAACCGCTGGTAACAACGGCATTTAAAACACTTCAGAAACATCACGACCGCTGGCGTGAAATAGGACCGGTTCCCCGCGATAAGAAAGAAGAGATATGGGAACGTTTCAAAACAGCCAGCAACGCCATTAATCAAAATCAGCACGAGTATTTTGAATCGTTGAGAGAACAGATGCGAAAAAATCTGGAAACCAAAACGGAATTATGCGAAAAGGCTGAAGCGCTACTGACCGAAGACATTAAAAACCCGAAAGAGTGGGAAGCAAAGAGCAGACAATTAATTGATTTGCAACAGTTGTGGAAAACTGTTGGTTTTGCTCAAAAAAAGGACAATAATAAGGTTTATAACAGATTTCGCAAAGCATGCGACGGATTTTTCAACCTGAAAAGGGAATATTTTAAAGGGCATAAGGACGAGCAGCAAAACAATTATCAGCTCAAAATGGAACTTTGCATGCAAGCCGAAGCAATGAAAGAGAGTACCGAGTGGCGCAAAACAACCGAAGACTTCATCCATATTCAAAAACGCTGGAAAGAGATAGGTCCGGCGCCCAAAAAGCAGTCTGAAATACTCTGGAAAAAATTCCGCAATACGTGCGATTATTTCTTCGACCGAAAGGAACAACATTTTAACACTGTTGATAAGGAACAGGACGTTAACCTGCAAAAGAAATTAGACATAATTGAAGAGTTGAAGAATTTTAAAATTTCGGATAATGCCGAAAATTCTTTCAATATGCTGCAAAGTTTTCAACGTCGCTGGACTGAAATAGGTTATGTGCCTCTTAAAGTAAAAGAGCGAATTAATCAAGAGTTTCGGAATTTGGTTAATAAACTCTTCGACCAGTTGAATATCGACGAAAGCAATAAGGAAATTCAACGGTTCAAGGGTAAATTGGACAGTTGGAAAGATTCGGGTACATTCGGCGAAAAAGCAGGGCAGGCACGCAACCGATTAATGTTAAAGATAAAGCAGCTTGAGTCGGATATCGTTTTGTGGGAAAACAATATCGGTTTTTTTGCCAAATCGAAAAATTCGGACGTTCTGATAAAAGAATTTAATAAAAAAATTGAGACTGGTAAACAGAATGTAAAAACCATGCAGGACGAGTTAACCATGATTGAATCGATGCTGTAACGTCAATTACTGCATTTTCAATCAACAGTTTCGCATTAATAATAAAAACCTTCCGAAGAAAAATCATACTTCGGAAGGTTTTTTTTGAATAAAACCATCAAACAGCAAAAATATTATGACAATAACTGTGTTTTTACTAACGCTGGCAATAGTGGCAGCTGCTGCGTTGCTGCTGTCGGTCAATATTCTGTTTCGAAAAAACGGTAAATTTCCGGAAACACATATCGGACGAAACAAAGAGATGGCTGACAGAGGTATTACATGCGCTTCGACGCAGGATCGCGAAGCACGGAAGTAACCGCCAACAATAACGGGAGTGTACTGTATTACAGTAAAAACCTACAGAAACATCTTCTCAATCTTTTTTATTCCCGACGGGAGCGAGAAAACAATTACATGGTCGTTGGGTTCGATGCGGGTTTCGCCGTTCGGAATTATTACTTCGCCACTGCGGATGATGCCGCCAATGTTTACATCGCGCGGAAGGTCGAGCTTTTTTAGTGGCGCTTTGGTTATTTTAGCGCCGGTATAAGCTACAAGTTCCAACACATCGGCGTCGGTAGAAGTGAGGCACTTTACGTGCGAAACATTGGCTTTGAGCGTGTGCCTGAAAATATGACTGGCTGCAATTATCTTTTTATTGATTAATGTTCCAATACCTACATCGTCGGCTAAATCGAGGTAATCGAGGTTTTCGACTTCGGCAACTGACCGTTTCACTCCCATCTTTTTGGCGAGCTGGCAGGCAAGAATATTTACTTCCGAATTGTTGGTAACGGCAATAAAAGCATCAACTTTGGCAATTCCCTCATCTTTCAAAAAAGCAAGATTACGGCCGTCGCCGTTAATAACCAAAGTATGTTCGAGCTGGTCGGCGAGTTTCGTACTCTTTTCACGTTCAATTTCAATCAGTTTTATCTTGTATTTTCCTTCAAGATTTTTGGCAACAATGCGACCGATGCGGCTTCCTCCCAAAATCATAATGGTTTTAACCTCGTAGCTTACCTTGCCGGCGTCGAAGAGCAGTTGCGGTATGCCTTGCGGCGTTACAATTACGTAAGCCAAATCGTTATGAAGAAACATATCGTTTCCGCGTGGGATAATCGTTTCGCCACGCCTGTTGATGGCAACTGTAAAATATTCATTTTTATCGTGGAATTTGGATACTTCCATCATCGTATGGTTAACAAGTGGGGCTTTTTCGCGAATTTTGAGTGCAATAAGCAGCAGCTTGCCGTCGCTAAACTCAAATACCTGTCGCGTTCCTATCTGTTTAACGGAGTCAATGATTTCAAGCGCCCCAAGATATTCGGGATAAATGATTTCGTCAACGCCCAGCTGCTTGAAATACTCTCTGTTTTCGGGCTGTATGTATTCATAATTGTTGATGCGTCCGAAAGTTTTTTTTGCACCCAGTTTTTTTGCAATAATTGCCGAAAGAATACTCTCTTCCTCGTAGGGAGGAACGGCAATAAACAGGTCGCACGACTTAACGTGTGCGTTTTCGAGGTCGGCAATTGACGTTCCCGACCCTACAACGGTTAGCAGGTCGAAATGTGCTGCAGCTTTTCGCAATCGAGCCTCATCCTTGTCCATAAGAATAACATCGTGATTGTTGTTGCAAAACATTTCTGCCAAAAAATTACCAACCTCTCCGGCTCCCGAAATAAGAATTTTCACCTCTTTAATATTTTACGGCTGTGATAGATAAAAACGGTACAAAGTAAGATAATAAAAACGGTACAACGAAATTAAAACGTAAAAATGTGCATTTCGCACTTTTTACATTCAAATTTTACCAGATATTTGTTGTGTGCCGATTTCAGCACAAGGTTGTCGGCGTGCATCAATCTGTTTTCTTTTGGGCAGATACCCAGCACGTGGCGTATGCAATGTTTTGCAGTCATTACGCACTGCATACCTGCTGGCTCTAACAGTTCAAAACCGTCGGGAATATTGCCGGCGCCATGCTGCTGGTAAAATGTCCGTGCCAAATTGTTTAATACGTTGCTTTCGCCAACGGGCAACTGTTCGGGATAACGGTGATACGTGGGCGTTATCTGATGTTCCACTCTGGCGTATTGCTCCATCCGCTTTGCGCGATGGCTGTCAACTGCGCTTCGGCGTAAGCCGTTGATTACGGATGCCTGTAAAAACATTGGCGTTTGAAGTTCAATAACTGCCGAAAGTAAATAAAACGGCGTATTTCCAAGTTTCGACAGCTGTGCTTTAATTTGCTCCTCAGCTTTTGCAGCATTCACTGCCTGTTCTTTCTTTACGTGTGTACATGTTACCGATACAATGCCGTCTTCGTCGGTCAGCACACATTTTACGCCATCCACGGTTTCCGAAACTGCAATGTGCAGCCCAATTTTCCGGTTTCCGTTGCTTGCCTCAAGCTGACTGCTGAATTGATGCGAGTAGTTGCGGTAAATTACAGCATTTGTGTAAAGCGCTTTTGTATTGGCAACAAACACTTTTGCGTTTTCGGCGCGGTTTACCTTAATGCCTGTTAATTCGCCGTTGCTATTGAAAAAGCACAGCCCGTCGCCATTGTTCAACTCCTTATCTGTTTTGAGGGTAAACGAGCTGTGCTCGATTTTAAGCGCTGTTCCTATTTTTTCGCCGGTCGATTTGGGCGTGTCAGGCGAACACACATCACGTTGGCGTCCATCTACAAAACAGGATGTAAATCCGCGCGAAAAACTCTTTTCGGGAGCAGGCGTAAACTCAATTATCGACCTGCCCGTAGAACTCCGCGCCAGTTCCGGACGCTTTTTTAATACAGTGTCGAGTATTTGCCGGTAATATGCCGTAATATTTTTTACATATCCGGCATCCTTCAGGCGTCCCTCAATCTTAAAACTCGAAATGCCGGCATCAATCAGTTTTTCGATGTGCTCCGAAAGGTTTAAATCTTTGAGCGAAAGCAGGTATTTATCTTTCGCAATGGTTTTTCCCTGTAATGTTTCGAGCGAATATGGAAGCCGGCACATCTGGCTGCATTCGCCACGGTTGGCGCTGCGTTTGGTTGCTGCGTGGCTCATGTAGCACTTGCCGCTGTACGATACGCACAGCGCTCCATGAATAAAACACTCGAGCTGTACCCGCGTCTGTTGCCTGATAGCTGCAATCTGCTCCAGCGACAGCTCTCGTGCAAGCACCACTTGACGGAAGCCGGCATCTTCCATAAATTTTACTTTTTCGATGGTGCGGTTATCTGTTTGCGTGCTGGCATGCAGCGCAATTGGTGGAAGGTTCATTTGTAAAATACCCATATCCTGCACTATAATAGCGTCGGCGCCGGCATTATACAGGTCGTAAATCAATGCCTGTACGCCATCCAGCTCGCTGTTATACAAAAGCGTATTTACCGTAACATATACCCGCGCCCTGTACAGGTGCGCATGTTGGGCAAGTTTGGCAATATCGGCTGTGCTGTTCGCAGCCATTTTGCGGGCGCCAAAGTTGCATGCGCCGATATAAACAGCATCGGCGCCATGATTGATGGCAGCAATGCCGCACGCAAGGTCTTTAGCCGGAGCAAGAAGTTCGACAGGGTAGGATAAAGGTGTCATTGTGAGGTAATTTAGGGTAAAGGATGAAAATTTTTTTGATTGCCGCTTTTTTATACTCAACAGGAAATGAATTGCAAACTCATGTTACGCACTTGGCTTGAATAGCCTAATCTTCATAACCGTATGCAAGCGACGCGCAGCTTCCGGGAAACAGACAACAGCCTAGCTGCCCGCAAGGGCAGAACCACTACATTCACATCTGTTCTGCCCTTGCAGGCAGGAAGATACTAATGTCATTTTCCGCAGGCAACGCTCCGCTCGCCGATGCGGTTATGAAGATTTAGCCTTTTCAAGGCTGTTGTGCGTAACATGAGCTATTGACAAGCGGATTAATCCCCATTGCTGCTTTATTCGCAAATCAATTTTGTTTGAGTTAACAAAATTACTCGCAGTGTTTTACTCTTCGTTCGCTGTTTTTTCTTCTATCTTCAGCTCTCCACTCTTTTCGGAGCC
>JAITVO010000332.1 GCA_031285765.1 Cytophagaceae bacterium
AAACAAAAATGGTTTGCAAATAACCGAGTATTCCAGTTTTAACTGTTCAGTTTTATTTATTGACAAGGGGATTAATCCCCTTGTTGCTTTTATTCGCAAATCAATTCTGTTTGAGTATAAATATATCGAAAATAAGCGCTTAATCATCTTGCTGAAAAAATAATTGTAATTATTCTTTGTGATATTAGTTAAATCTCTGTTTTTTTTTACGACTTTTGCATCAAATATAATAAATCTGAAATATCGGAATCCTATTATTTATCGCTCGATGCAATACATTTATACAAGTTTAAAAGTTGCAAATCGTAGTATTCAGTTTAAAAAACTATAAAGCAAATACTATATTATTGGTAATTCTTATCAATTACACATGAAATTTAAATATTTGATTTTACCTGTTGGACTAAAGAGTGTCGGCAAACGGTTTTTCGGTAGCTGCATTCTCAATCTGATTTTGCTGCTAACGGTAGCAGGCGTCAGCATTTTTGGTGTCCACCGTTTAAACGGTCGAATTTGCAGTTCGGAAAATGTCGACAACCTGCTTCAGAATATTTACCTTGCACGCATCGAAACAAAGTCGTTAACGCTAAATTCGCAAAACTCCACAACAGAAATTGACACATTGATTGCCAAAATCCGCCGGTCGCTCTTTACAGCTCAAAGCAGTCAGTTAAATAAGGGGGCTGAAACAGAGTTGATAAATATCGAAAACTGGCTCAACCGTTCCATTTATTTAAGAAACTCCTTTTTTAAGATACGCGATCAGAGGGATGTTTCCGAAAAACGGATGAGACAACTGTTCGATACACTCTTTTTTAGCATAAACAGACCCATGCCACGTTTGCAGAAGAGTAACCGACAAGCCGACCCTGTACACGAATTTTTATACCACCTCATTGCTTTAAAAGATATTGAGAATAAGATATGGAATTATCCCGAAGAGGTGGTTTTGCCCGATACGGTTAACGTTATTTTTGCACAAATCAGTAATCTGATTCCTCCCGAAAGCATTGTTAATCCCAACACTGAAGCGGGCGAAGCATTGAGAGTTCTGACTGCCAACATTTTGAATTATCGCGCAGCACTGCTTGAACTGAGCGACGTTATACAAAATTTGTACGAAGCACAGCAAATGCTGGAACAGAGTTCGTCAAACGTTCAGGAAGCAGGCGAAAGAGCGGGCTTGTATCAGAGCGAATCGCTCAGAAGATGGTCGTTGCGGATCGTTTTTCTACTCACTTTCATCACCGGTTTCACAACCCTTTTGGGAATGTACATGGCATACATTTTTGTATTGCGGATTTCGAGAGACGAAAATAAACGCGAAACTGCCAACCGCCAACTGAAAGAAAACCGTCAGCTCCTTTTTGACATCATCAACCACAATGCATCTAATATTCTGGTAAAAGATTTATCGGGACGATATACATTAGTCAATAAACAATTGGAGGAGATGCTCGGTGCAAATATTGAGAATATTATCGGAAAAAAAGAAAGTGACTTTTTTACACAGAAGTATGCCGACATAATATGGCGAAACGACCTTGATGTAATCACTACAGGCACGCCTGCCCGAACTGAAGAAACTCTTCCATCGGGTGGCGATATAAAAATTTTTATTTCCGACCGTTTTCTCATCTACAACAGCGAGGGTGAGGCTACTTCGCTGGTTTGCATTTCCACTGACATTACTCCTATGCGCAAGGCGCTGTCGGAGTTGGAAAAAAGTCGTGCAACCTATCGAAACATTGTTATGAATGTGCCGGGCATTGTGTATCATTGCAGCAACGATGCGCGGCGAACAATGATTTTTATAAGCGGAGGCGTTGAAAAACTGATAGGTTTGGATATTAGCGCGTTTATTGACGAGGGGCAGTCAATTATGCCTTTTATTGAAGCCGACGACGTGCAAAATGTAAGAGAAACCATCCGTCAGGCAGTTCTGCGCCAGCATCCTTTCGAAATAGAATACCGCATACGCGATTTATCGGGAAACAGAAAATGGGTTTATGAAAAAGGGTTGCCTGTTTACAATAAGGAATCGACCAAAATAACGCTTCAAGGAGTTATTATTGACATAACGGCACAAAAGGAAGCCACGTCTGAACTAATGCTGCGCGACCGCCTGCTCGAAAGTTGCTCCGAAGCGCTGCGCGAATTGATTGCTGTTCCCGATTTAAGCGAAGCCTTGCTGAAAGCCATGCGTTTGATGGGCTTGGGCGCCGATGTTGATAAAGGTTTTGTATTTAAACATTCGACAAATGAGCAGGGACAGATTACGTTGAACCATTTTGCGGAGTGGTATCGAAACTCGCTTGAACCTGTTTCGCGCCCTGATATGCAGGAACTTCTTTACCATAGTATTTCTTCCTCATGGTATTTCCGTTTTTGCGACGGCAAGGATATAATTGTCAGCAAGCAACGCTCAACTGAACTGAGCGAGCAAACATTTCTCAAAGCAATGGGAATAACGTCAGCGCTGTTACAGCCAGTGTTTACCCACGAGCGTTTATGGGGATTTATCGGTTTTGCCATTGGTAAACAGGAGCGGGCGGATGCTTGGAGCGAGTCGCACAAGACTATTTTTAAAACAATAGCAAATACGCTGGGCATTGTAATTACACGAGGCGAAAGTGCCTTTGAACTGCGCCAAGCCAAAGAAGCCGCCGAAACTGCCACAATGGCAAAAAGCGATTTCCTTGCCCGTATGAGCCACGAAATACGCACGCCGCTTAACGCTATTATCGGATGGACGCATCTCGGAATGGAAAAATTCGATGTTCCGGGACAGTCCAATTATTTAAAGCGTATTCAATCGTCGTCGCGCTCGTTGCTGGGCATCATCAACGACATTCTTGATTACTCAAAAATAGAAGCGGGACGGCTCGAAGTGGAACACATTGACTTTGACCTTGATGCTGTGATGCAAAATCTGGCTGACATTGTACTGTTTCGTGCCAACGAAAAGGGCTTGAGCCTGATATTCGACTTTGCACTCAATGTGCCATTCAGCCTTACGGGCGACCCTTTGCGGCTGGGACAAATACTTGTTAATTTGGTAAACAACGCCATTAAGTTTACCGAGTATGGCGAAGTGATTGTAAAAGTAAGCGTACAATCCGAAGCAAACAATCGTATAAAACTCCTCTTTTCGGTTTCAGACACGGGAATCGGCTTAAAGGAAGAGCAGAAAAGCAGTCTTTTTGAGTCGTTTGCACAAGCCGACGCCTCTATTACACGTCGTTATGGCGGGTCGGGACTTGGACTTGCCATCTGTCGCAATCTTACTGAACTCATGGGCGGCGAAATATGGGTTGAAAGCGAATATGGCAAGGGGAGTACCTTTGCATTTACAATAGAAGCTGGCAGACAGTCAGTGCAGAAAAAAGACCAGATGCGCAACGCCTTTGAGGAAACAGGCGACAGGGTTTTGATTGCCGATGCCAACGTTTCGTCAAGCGAAAGCCTGCAAAAAATGTTAACAGACTTTGGCTTTGCGGTTACCCGATGTTCAAAAACAAAAAAACTGTGGAAAGAACTCGAAAGAGCTGCGAATGACGTGCCTTACAGACTGCTGTTTCTCGACGAGAACATTTTTCAGAGTAAGGAATTTGACGAACAAAAAATGCTGTCGAAATATTTCGACAGCATTGAGCACGTCGTTTGTCTTGCCACACCCTTTAACGAAGAGCGGCTGAAGCGCGAATGGAATTTTCCCGGACATCCTGTTCTGCTCAATAAACCAGCTAACTATTCGCGACTGTTCGATTGCCTGATGGATGCCATGAGTGGTGAGCCTGCTTTGTACGAAAGCAAACTGAAAACCCGCAAACTGTACTGCGAACTTCTCAAGCAGAAACGTCCGCTCCGCGCCTTAGTGGTTGACGACACGGCAAGTAACCGTAGCCTTGCCATCGAACTGCTTGCCATGGCGAATGTGCAAACCGACGTTGTTCAGGGAGGCAGGGAGGCGATAGAACTTGCCTCGCACAACGACGGGTACGCTTGCGATGTGGTGCTGATGGACATCAATATGCCCGAAATGGACGGTTACACGGCAACCCGCCAGTTGAAAAAGGTAAAAGGGTGGGAGTATATGCCTGTTATTGCCATGTCAGCCGAAGCGTTTAACGACATTGAGCCGCTCTGCATCAGTGCAGGAATGACGGCAATGGTGGCTAAGCCCATCGCTCCCGAAGATTTGTTCAAAACCATTCACAACACAGTATTTGGTAAAGATTTCACCAACAATATGCAGGCAGCCACCGAAACCAATGGCGATGATTATTCCGATTTTTCCGAAATAGAGGGCATCAATGTGCGGGCAGGCATCAAGCGAATGGGTGGACAACCCAACTTGTATAAACGCTTGCTTAAGGGCTTTTGCCACGACTATGCCGACTTTGCATTGCAACTCACCCACATGCAAAATAATAACGACCACGAAACGCTTGCACGCACACTCCATTCATTGAAAGGAATTTTGGGAACCATCGAAGCTACCGCGCTATATCCAGCTTCCATTGAACTCGAAAACATTTACAATGCTGGCAATCATACGGCTTTCGCCGAAAAACTGGAACAGGTAACCGCCGACATCATCATTTTGATTCATCATATTACAACCGCAATGGAGCAGTGGGAAGAAAATGTTGAAAATTGAGAGTATCCCTCCGTTTTAATGCGGAAAAATCAGCACGGGAAGCATGTTGTTTTATCTGATTTTAAACATAATACAGTTATAAATTCCCTAAAAACCAAATGCCCGTGTTAACACTTTTGAAAGCGCTAAAAAAGGTGATTGAAACAGCTCCAATCACCCTTAGTCAATTGTGTATATCAATAATTTGATAGTCAGTTAGGAAATTCTAACACTTTAATATTCCCATCAAGAATACCTTGTGCCATCTCTAAAATAGTGGTATCGTCCAATTCTACAATACCGCCATCGGGTCCCTGTTCAATATGAATCCCGACACTGTTACCATTAACGTAGTTGGAGCCGCCAAAATAATTGCGAACAGTTTCTACACTCAGGTTTAAATTTTCTGCAATTGTACGGATGCTTCCTTTAGGAAGACTGTCCTTAATCCTCCTTAACTGATTGAATGTTATCGTTGTATTCATTATATATAAGTATTAAATAGTTTCCTTAAACCGAACTAAAATAGATATTCTCTCATTGTATCCAAGATGAGCACAAAGTGATTTAATATAGATTAATTTTTAATATTTGTTTTTCAACACTTCGCAACACATTAATTCGCTATTAAACAACGCAATGTGCGCAAACGACATCTATATGGCGTTGTTAAAATATTTAAAACAAAATCAGAGGGTAAGAATTAAGATTTATACTCACCATAAAATGAATTGTAAAACGAAGTTCGACATTATTCGATTTTTTTACGTAAGTAACTGTTCATAATTAATCAGCATATATTTACAGTAGCAATTCTATTGATGATATACAGTTCACCGTCGTCCCGCATGAGATGCAATATTGGTAGAAAGATGGTTGCAGCACGT
>JAITVO010000014.1 GCA_031285765.1 Cytophagaceae bacterium
TTCAATGGGAGTCAATACGAGGGCAGAACGATGCTGCCTATCGTAGAAGATTTTGTACATCGTTTCAATTTGGAAGACTTTGTCGTTGTAGCCGATTCGGGACTGATGACTAAAACCAACATCGCCCTTTTGGAATCCTCACACTACAAATACATTATCGGGGCAAGAATCAAGAGTGAAACCGATGAAGTCAAGCAGTGGATCCTTTAATTGGATAAAACAGAGGGCAGTTTTTACGAACTGGGCAAACTACCCAAATCCCGTTTGATTATCGGGGGTGCAATTCTCCCGTTACGCATTTTTCCAGTCTTTTGCAATAAAAACAACTCCTGCCGGTTATATTTTGAAATCAAACAAAAATGCAACCTGTATGCAGGAGTTGAATACAAACGCAGAAAAAAATATTGATTCTCTCATGTCCGTTTTAAGACAAAGCGTTTTGACCCTTTGTAAAACATCGACCATCAAGAATTGGATTATCAATCGGCCGGCGATTTTACCAGCCAGATCAAGGCAACTGTACTTTCTTTTGGCTGCCGGTTAGTGGAGGCCTGTTTCGAGTCAAAAGACAATCCTGTAAAATCCGTTGAATTGAACGGAACGCGTTATCTCAACAAAGGGAAAAGTCCCAAAACAGTGGTCACATCATTGGGTAAAATTTCTATCAGGCGGAGTTATTATCAGCATCGTTCCGGCGGAACCTGTCTTTTCCCCCCGGATGAACGTCCGGGTATCAAGAACGAATATCTGATGGCGGACGTAAAAGAAGCTGTTCTGTATTCATGCGCCTCCAATACACCGGAAGAGAGATCCACACTGTTGGAAAAATTCGGTTTAATAGAGCTTCACTCTACGCAAATCAAGCGATTTGTTGGTACAACGGGTGCATTTATGGAAAAAAAATAGTACCTCCATCATGGATCGTGTACGCCAGAGCGAAACGCCCCCGGAATCGGATATATTGGTGGCGAGCATTGACGGGGTGAACGTTTTGTTGAACGGACAGGGGAAAAGGAAAGGCCGTCCGACCGAACGTCCTGTCGAAAAGGAGACAGCCAGTCCATCCACTTACAAAAATGCGATGTGTGGAAGCATCTCTTACTACAGGATTGAGCAAGGCCAGGCGGGGAAAAAACCGAAACGGACCGGTACAAAACACATCGCCCGCATGCCGGAAGACCGATATCCCACCTTTAAACGGGAGTTTGGACGGGAACTGACAGCTGCTCCTGCTGAAAAATCGATCGTGAAATTAGTCATTACCGATGCGCACAAATCCATATCGGGTTATTTGAAAAACAATCCCGTATACGCTGATTATAATCGCATCATCGATTTTTTTTCACGCATCGGAGCATCTCTCAATGTTGGCTGAGGTCATTCATGGGAAGTGTTGTCCAAAGGCATCCGAATGGTATTTGAAATTCAAGGAAATTCTGAGAAACGACAAACAGGGAGTGAGCAAACTGATTCATTCAGTGGAGTGTCATTTGAAAAAACTGCATGCCAACAAATCCAAAGAGAAGAAAATCATGGTACAGCTGGAATACTTTAAGAACTACAAAAACTGCATGAACTATGCAGTTTGTATCGAAAACGAACTTGCTGTATCAGCGGATCTTCAATTTCTTCCACACGAAGCCCGTAAATTACGCCTGTAATTTTTAAAGCATTGGGATTTATTTGTGGTGCTTGGGCGAAAAAAGTTTCAAAATCGGTTTCACAGTCAATTTGCTGTTGCAAAGTTTCAAAATTATATCCCGTAAACCAGCATATAATTTCATCGACTTCGACTTTTGTGCGTCCTTTTTTCCCACTTTCTGGATATAATACGGATAAACGCCTGCTAAGATCATTCTGTAAATTCGATTGTTGCTATTCATTATTTTTTGTTTCCTTTCGGATGTTTATTCTGAAATAATAACTTCCACTTGTCGAAAGTGATGAATAAGTTTCCATTACGCTGTTTTGGCGCTAAAAACAGCTTGTTTGTCATGCAAACAACGCAGTCGCCTCACCGTTTTTTGGGTACAATTACTAATCAGCAGTTAATCTTGAACCAAAGTCCCTGTTTCCATCTTTCATCCGTTGGCTAAGTCCAATGGTAATGTATGACTCCGAATTATTGCCGCCAGTTTTATCTGATGGATGACAGAAACTCCATATTTATGAGATTCTATCCTAAAGTTTTCCATCCCTGATTTGTATTAATGATAAAATAGTGTATTAAAGATAAAATAAAAAAAGCATGAAATTAGTGAATTTTCAAAATATACGAAGAACTAACAATTTCTCACTCCGAAATCTTTCTTATCAGCAGTAAACCATCGCGCAAGGGAATAATTGTTTTTTCCAATCGAGAATCGTTTTTCACCATATCGTTAAAATCCATTATTCCTTTTGTATAATTATCGTCGGGCATATCAGGTTTTGCAACTTTTCCGTCCCAAAAGATGTTATCTGCCAAAATAAATCCGTTCACTTTCAATTTCGAAAAAACCATTCCAAGATATTGTGGGTATTCGCGCTTGTCGCCGTCAATAAAAACAAGGTCGAAACTGTCTGGAATGCTTGGAATAACGTCGAGCGCACTTCCAATGTGAAGCGTAACCTGATGGGTGATGCCAGCCTTTTGGAAAAAAGTGTTGATGACATTTTCCAGTTCATCATTTTTCTCAATGGTATGAATATGACCTTCGAGCGGCATACCCATTGCCATACAGATAGTTGAATATCCTGTAAATGTGCCTATTTCAAGAATGGAGAGCGGTGATACCATCCTGCATATCATTTTCAAAACAGTTCCCTGAAGATGTCCCGACAGCATACGCGGACGTAGCACATTCAAGTGGGTATATCTTTCCAGTTCGTTCAGCACTGCAGGCTGGTCGTCAATGTGGTTGAGAATATATTGTTCCATTTTTGTCAATTACGAATTACAAATAAAGATAATAGTTAAAATTTAACGACTACATTTAAAACTCTAATTTTGTCGATAAATAAGATGCGATAATTGGGTTTCATCAAGAATTTCGTTGGAAATTCTCAGTAAATGTTCCGAAGTTATAGCATCTATCTTTTTATAAATATCTTCGAGCGAATCAACTTTATTATACAGCAAAAAACTTTTGCCGATGGATTGCATCAGGCTTTCACGGATTTCGGACGAAATAGTAATTTGTCCTTTCAGCTGGCGTTTGGCATTGTGCAACTGAAGTGTGCCGAGCGGTTTGTTGCGCAGTTTCTTTAATTCACGATAAACAACGTCAAGGCTACGGCTGATATTGTCGCTGTCGGTACCAAAATAGATACTGAAAACGCCTGTACCGAAATAGGGCGAATAAATGGATTCGACATTGTAGGCTATTCCGTTTTTTTCGCGTAAAGCCATATTCAGGCGGCTGTTCATACCGGGTCCACCCAAAATATTGTTGAGCAGCAAAAGTCCGGGGCGTTCGGGGTGGTCTAAATCGTAAGCAATATTCCCTAAAATAATATGACTTTGAAATGTATCCATCTCCTTATCAATTTTGCGGGGAATATACAGCGCAATTTCGGGACGCTCCTTTTTTCTTGTATTTAAAGGAACAGCGCCGAAATATTTATTCGCAATTTTAAAAATTCGCGAAGCCGTAATGTCGCCAACCGAACAAAGCACCATCTGGTCGGTATTGTAATTATTGACAATAAACCGTTCCACATCCGGCTTTGCAAAACTTTGGATTGACTCGGCAGTACCAAGTATGTTGCGTCCCATTGGGTCGTTATGAAAAATAAGTTCCTCAAAATCATCCAGAATTAACTCAGCTGGATTGTCTTTGTACGAATTAATTTCGTCAATAATCACCTCCTTCTCCTTTTCGAGTTCCTTTGCAGGGAATGTGGAATTAAAAACAATGTCGGCAAGCAGTTCAATGGCGCGTTCAAAGTCGTTTTTCAGAAAAGAGGCGTATATACAGGTATCTTCCTTTGTTGTGTAAGCGTTCAGTTCGCCTCCCACATCGTCGATACGACTAAGAATATGATAGGTTTTTCGCTTTTTAGTACCTTTAAAAATTACATGTTCGATAAAATGGGCAAGCCCGTGTTCATTGGGCATTTCGTCGCGCGAGCCGGTGTTGATAAACAAACCGCAGTGTCCTACAGGCGATTTTATGGGATGATGGATGACACGAATGCCATTCGAGAATTGATGATTGAATATTTCCATGAAAAAAAATTTGCGCAAAAATACTTAATTCTCAACGATTATTGAGAGTCTGCGAAAAAATATTGCAATTTTTTTTACTCTTATATTTGGAGGTATAAAAATTTTATGTACTTTTGCACCGTGATTTTGAAAGCAAGGTACCTTAGCTCAGTCGGTAGAGCAACGGACTGAAAATCCGTGTGTCCCCGGTTCGATTCCAGGAGGTACCACAAAGTTTGTTTTCATGGTTAAAGTATATTGATTTTGTCAATTACATTTTGGTTTTATGGATTAATGATCAAAAATGATGTTGTTTTCACTGAAAGGTGAAAATAAGGGATGGTACCTTAGCTCAGTCGGTAGAGCAACGGACTGAAAATCCGTGTGTCCCCGGTTCGATTCCAGGAGGTACCACGAAACAAAAAAAGAAAACTCCCGTAAGTCGCTGATTTTCGGGAGTTTTCTTTTTAGCGAAAATTCAACGAAAAAAAGACCCGAATAAAAAGCATAAAAAGAGGATGTGTTCATACTTTTGACACACCCTTGAAAGTGATAATTACGTTCTTTTAAGTTCTACAGGGACGATACTGTGAGCCAAAATATCATCCCTGCGGGACTTGTAAATACATTCTATAATCATTTTTTTAGTTCAAACAGCTTCTAAAAGAACATCGCCTCCCTGTGGCTGCAAAAATAGTGTAAAAAAACATTATCGTATAACATTCCACAATATTTTCCGTTTATAAGTCCTAGTTCAATCATTAAACTATTGTATGAATCTTCTTATCTGTCCGTCGCTTGTTTTGTTTGTTGTTTTACTGATATTGCAGCCAGCGGCCGTATGTTTGGCGCAGAACGCCGCCGCCGTTGAGATAAAAGGCACGGTGAGTGCGGCTGACGGCGAACCGATTGTGGGCGCACACATTGTTGAGCCTAAAAGCGGGAAAGGCGCTGCTTCGGCTGTCGACGGAACATTTAAAATGAGTTTGCCTGCCAATTTCCCAGTCCAATTGCAGGTGAGTGCCATCGGATGGATGCCGCAAACAGTTACGATAGCTAAAGCATCGGAGAAAAACATTGCTATTGTTCTTCAGTCGCGGGACAAGGTACTCGGTACGGTGGAAATAACAGGGGCACGGGTTACAAGTCCGCACATACAGCGCATCAATCCTGACTTTGCGCTACAGTTACCTTCGACGGCGGGGTACAATATCGAGGGGGTCGTGAGGTCGCAAATGGGCGTTACATCCAATTCGGAACTGAGCTCGCAGTACCGCGTGAGGGGCGGCAATTTCGACGAGAATTTGGTGTATGTAAACGGGCAGGAGGTGTACCGTCCGTTCCTTATCCGTAGCGGACAGCAGGAGGGTTTGAGTTTTGTGAATCCCGACTTGGTCGAAACCGTTGAGTTTTCGGCAGGCGGTTTCAGCGCAAGCTATGGCGACAAAATGAGTTCGGTACTTGATATTCAGTACAAGCGTCCGAAAGAAACGGCGGGCAGTGCTTCGGTAGGGATACTTGGCGCAAATGCGCACCTCGAAGGTTCGGCTTTCAACAATAAACTGACGTGGATAACGGGAGCACGTTACAAAACATCGAGTTACCTACTCGGCACGCTCGACACGAAGGGCGAATACATGCCCGATTTTACAGACGTGCAGGCATACATCACCTACTCCCCCACTTCGCGCCTCACACTTGATGTACTGGGATATTATTCGATGAACACATACCGCTTTGTGCCCGAATTTATGAGTACATCCTTTGGTACGCTTAGCGAATTGAAACAGTTGCGTGTTTATTTCGATGGTAGCGAGATTGACCGCTTCCAAACGGGTTACGGAGCTGTTTCGGCAACTTTCAACGCCACCACGAGCCAAAGTTACAAATTGACGCTGACCGGCTTTCGCACCAGCGAAGAAGAAACTTACGACATCGATAGTCAATACTGGTTGAGCGACGCCATTCTCCCCTCCGAGCGCGACGAGGAGATAACCTACACCGAAGCCGGCGTTGGCGAAAGTTGGCGACATGCCCGCAATAACCTGATTGGAAATGTGGTTTCGGCAAATTTTACGGCGGCGCACAAAACCGGTATCGGAACCATCAATTGGGGAACCATCTATCAGTACGAATATTTTAAAGATAACATTCACGAATACGAGATGGTGGATTCCTCCTTTTACACCATCCCGCGCCCCAGCGGAAACCGGCTCGAAATGGCGTATTTCAAACATGGACGCAACATCATCGGCAATCATCGCGCATCGGCTTTCGTAAAAAACCTAACCTCATGGACAGTTGGCAATGGCAACATGATTATGGACGTCGGCATACGGGGCAGCTACTCGTCGTACATCGACGAATTTATATTCAGTCCGCGCCTTCAGTTGACGTGGCTGCCTGCAAAGGAGAGCAACTACCGCATTCGGCTTTCGGGCGGATACTACTATCAGCCGCCGCTGGTAAAGGAATATCGCAAACCCGACGGCTCGTACAACACCGGTCTTAAATCGCAAAAGTCCATTCAGGCAGTGTCGGGCATCGACTACTATTTTACGGCATTTGAGCGCCCGTTCAAGTTCACGTCCGAAGCCTACTTCAAAAAGTACGAAAACCTTGTTACCTACCAGATTGACAACGTGAGGGTGATTTACAGCGGCGAAAACGACGCGCACGGCTATGCTGCCGGCATCGACTTCAAACTGAACGGCGAACTTGTGCATGGCGAGGAGTCGTGGGTTACGCTTTCGCTGATGCGAACTCAGGAAGACCTGTGGCACGATGTTTATCTGAATCCCGATAAAGAATGCACACCCGGATACACTCCGCGTCCGTCCGACCAGCTGCTGAACTTCTCGCTCTTTCTGCAAGACCACCTTCCAACCATGCCCGCCCTCAAAGCGCACTTGAGTTTCTTCTTCGGAACCGGTTTTCCCTATGGACCGCCCAACTCACCGCGATACTTGGCTACAATGCGTTACAAGGCATACCGTCGCATCGACTTAGGTTTGTCGTACGATTTGCTCACCATCAATTCCTTTGCAAAAGGTTTTGGCAAATACTTGAAGAACTTCCGCATAGGCGCCGAAATTCTTAACCTGCCCGACATGATCAACACCATCTCCCACTCGTGGGTAAACGACATCGACGGAACACAGTACGCCGTACCCAATTATCTCACCTCGCGTAGAGTAAACGTGAGGGTTGCGGTGGAGTTTTAACTTTCCGTAGAAAAATCTACGGCGAATAAAGTGCCGTCCCTGCGGGACTTTATGCAGTTTGCGTAACACATGAGTTACCAATTGAAAGTTATCTCAAAACAGCCAACACAATAAGCGTCCTCTACATATTTTCTTTCAACTCCATCAGCAATTCTCTTATTTGTTGCAATTTTTTAACAACTTCAAAGTTTTGAACGGCATCTTCCTTGTTTTCTTTCAGTTTTTTTTCAGCGCCTTTCAAGGTCATGCCTTTTTCTTTTACGAGGTGGTAAATAAGATGGAAATTTTCAATATCCTGCGGGGTAAAAAGCCTGTTACCCTTTTTGTTTTTTTGAGGTTTAATAATGTCAAACTCCTTTTCCCAAAAACGGATTAATGAGGTATTTACATTAAACATCTCGGCAACTTCGCCAATGGTATAATAAAGTTTCTCTATTTTTGGTTCTTTGTAAGGCATTGGAACAAACGTGATATGTCAATTATTAATGATTAAAAAAGCCGCTGAAAAACGGCTTTTTTAAATTTCAACCTTTCTATAATTCAGTCAAAAGTCTGGTTGCTGTTCGACGAAATAAGAATCATCTCCTCATATTGCTCATCAGTTAAGTCCTGAAAGTAGTAATACGCAGGATTTACCGGTCTTCCTTTTACATGTACTTCGTAATGCAGGTGCGGACCTGTTGACTTTCCTGTATTACCCACTTTTCCTATTATATCTCCACGATTTACCTTTTGTCCTTCGTACACATTGAATGCACTCATGTGGGCATACAGTGTGGAATATCCAAATCCGTGATTAATAACAATATGTTTGCCGAAACCACTAATTGTGGATGCAACTTTTTCGACCACGCCATTGCCCGTTGCATATATATCGGTACCTATTGATGCTGTAAAATCCATTCCCTCATGAAAAGATGGTATTTTGTAGATGGGGTCAATACGCGGACCGTAACCCGAAGCTGTTCGTTTTAAGTCCTTGTTTGCAACAGGCATAATAGCAGGTGTAGCGCGAAGCATCTCTTCGTGTCGTTTAGCCAAACCGATAATTTCGTCGAAAGAAGTGGACTGTACATAAAGCTGTTTCGAAATTATATCTAATTTTTTGGCAGTGGAAACAACCAATTCTGCATTATCCATGTTTTCCAGATAATCGTATCGGTTTACGCCTCCAAAACCGGCTCTGCGTATTGAGTTGGGAATTGAATCGGCCTGATAAATAACGCGGTAAACATTTTCGTCGCGCTGCTGAATATCGTCCAGAACCTGTTCAACCTGTTCCAGTTTTTTTGACATGATTTCGTATTGTGAAATAAGTCGTGAATTTTCGCGCTCTAACTTGGTTTCTCGCGGACTGTCGAGAATATAAACATAAATCAGAAAAAATAGAATTCCTATTACTGCTCCAAAGAGCGTAAGCGAAAATAAACGTGAAAGATAGTATTTTAGCCCTGTTTCAATTTTGTCGTAACTTAATGTTTCGGGGTTGTACTTGAATTTTACTTTTGCCATATAAAAAAATTTGCGCTAAATTAGGAATAAAAATTTTTGCAACAATATATATATGTTGTTTTTTATAGAAAAATAACTTATATTGCATCCAAATATCCCTATTCTAAATGCATCTGAAAAATTCAGTTTATATTATTTGTTGGTGTTATGTAAAATAACACACAAAGTTCCGCGGGGATGACATTTCTTTAAGTTGAGAGCTAATTTCAGGCTTTCTCCATCACTCTAAATTTGGCACTCTCAATTAATATAAAGTGTCAATCTCTGCGGAACAATTTCGTGTTAATGCCGTTGAAAAATTCATACTTGCGTAACATGGGTAAGTATATCATTTTAACCACTAAATTTTCGACGGAATAATAACAGGGAACTTCTAAAAACTGCTTTTTTTTCGTTACGCTCCATTGCCAAAATGCTCATTTATTTTAGTAAACTCCGTTTTTGTCTTATGTTACAAGCCTTGAAGAATCTATTTTTTAGAGGTTTTCCAACATAAAGTCGAAAACCAAATTTACATTAGTATAAATTTGATTGACAATAATGGTTTTTACAAAAAATAACAGCTGTAAATTCTTACAAAAAAATGGAGATGAATACAACATAATGCAAACAAACATGTATCTTTGAGCCGCTAAATTATTGGCATATTAAAAACAAATTATTATAGATTAAATGGTTGCAAAAAAAGATATGGATGTTGAATACAAAGAGCGCGGAGTTGATTTGGAGTGGGATGCATTTGTTGATAAAACAGGGGGTGATATTCATCAGACCTCGCTTTGGAGCGAATACGAGTATAACAGCAAAAACTGGAGAGGGTACCGATTTATTGTCAAAAACGAAAACAATATTGTAGCAGGATGTCAAATCAGTATTATCACCATCCGTTTTTTGGGACAGATAGGTTATGTTCAGATGGGACCCTGCGTGAATGAAAAATCATCCGATACAATCAATATTGTAATTGATGAGTTGAAAAAATTCTCACGTAAAAACAGACTTCTTTATTTGATTATTGCCCCAAATTTTAAAGATGCCGATATTGTGCCGCATCTTGAATTGAAGAAGTTTATCGTAAAAAAACAAAGTTTGCCCCCTGCCCCAAGATTAGATGCTACACTGCTGCTCGACCTTGCTTTATCGGAAGATGCGCTGCTGGCACAAATGAAATCAATGCGTAAACGCAATATCCGCAAAGGCTTAACAATGCCTGTACAATTCAAAGAAGGCAGTAGAAAAGATTTGAAAACATTTTATGATTTATCGGTAATCACAGCCAATCGCCATAAAGCCGCTCCCGGCATCAGTACATTGGAGGGGTTGTACATGATATGGGATTTAATGAGTCCGTATGGATGCATCTATTTGCATGAGGGCGTTGTAGAAGGTGAAACTGTTTGCGGTGCACTGTCGTTTGCTTTCGGCAATACTTTTCAATACACTTACTGGGGTTGGAACTGTAAGTATAACGATTATTACATATCAGATGTTTTTCAGTGGAATCTGATTCGATATGCCAAAGAGAAAGGATATAAATATTATGACTTTGTACAGCTCGACCTCGAATGTGTAAAAGCCATATCTTCGAAAAGTGATGTTCCTGACTCCATAAAACAAAAAAATTTTTACGGTCCTACGCTGTTCAAAATGCAGTTTGGAGGCTCAATAGTTACTTATCCGAGCATTTATGCCTATTTTCCGAACAGGATGAAATTCTTTTTGATTCATAAAATAGCAGGCTCTATATTAGCGCGTATTAATCTAAAATCTGTTATCAATTTTATATACGGACTTTCACGAAGATAATAGAATTGCACATAAACACTGGCAAGTGAAAAGTAGAGTAATAAAAAAGTATGCTGTTCAGTTTTATTTTTTCTTTGGCATGGTTGCAATAAAATCTTTCAAATAAAAAGGCTCGAAGTAGGCTGTATCTTCAAATCGACTTTCGAGAAACGTCTGATGAGCAGGTAAAGCCATTGCCGATGCCAGTGGAAATATATTATCCAGAAATATTGCATTAGGATGTTGAATTACCTCTTTACATTTTGCTGCTCCGTTTCCAAAGAAAGCTACTTTTTGTTTTTCTAATTGTGATGAAAAACTTTCGGGCGTAATGATTTCGGCTTTAATTTCATCCAGCTGATTAAGCGTATTGTCGAACAATGTTGTATAAACTTCCATACGCCGTGCGTCAATCATTGGGCAAAGCAAAATGTCTTCGCTATTAACGATGCCATGCATTAAACAAGCCTGCTCAACAAGAATACGAAGCGATATAAGAGCAATCAGCGGCTTGTCAGCTGCATAACAAATTCCTTTTGCTGTTGAAATACCAATGCGCAAACCTGTATATGAACCGGGACCACTGCTTACAGCAACCGCATCAATGTCGGTCAATTTCATATCTGCTTTGTTCATCATTTTTTCGATAAGAACAGTGAGCAAGGCAGCGTGTGAATTGGCAACATATTCTTCGGTCGAAATACGAAGTTTACCGTTTTCGACCAATGCAGCCGAACATACATCGGTAGAGGTTTCTATACAGAGGATTTTTGCCATAAGTCATTGTTTTTTTCGCTGCAAAAATAGATAATTTTCGCTATGTATGCCGTAAAAAACAGTTTATATTATATATTCTGCTTTTTTGGGAGGTCTATAACGTTTTGTGCGGATAAATATTAATTTCATCTGTTATCCCATTAGGAATAATTATGTTGATAGAAAAAATGACAATACATTTTCAGCATACTTGCTACGAAAATAGTTAATGCCGGAAAGTTAAAATTCTCCACTCCCCACTCTCCATTCTCAACTAAATAAGTATCTTTGCACCCGCAAAAAACAAATAAACTACGGAATGACACATAAGGCAGGCTTTGTGAGTATTGTTGGAAACCCGAATGTGGGCAAATCAACACTGTCGAATTTGCTGGTAGGCGAAAGACTTTCGATTATTACGGCGAAGGCGCAGACTACGCGGCACAAGATTTTGGGAATTGTAAATGAGGTGGATTATCAGATTGTGTTTTCGGATACGCCGGGAGTATTGGAGCCTGCCTACAAGTTGCAGGAATCGATGCTGAAATACAGCAAATCGGCGCTGGTAGATGCCGATGTGATACTCTTTTTAACCGATACCGTTGAAACGGCAGGTAAAAACGAAGATTTTATTAAAAATGTGGCTCAGTTGGATGTGCCCGTGTTGCTGGTTATCAATAAAATTGACCTCACTACGCAGGAGCAGCTCGAAAAACTGATTGACGTGTGGAAACAGCTGCTGCCCAAAGCCGAACTCTTCCCTGTTTCGGCGTTGAATAAATTTAATACGCAAAACCTTCTTCACCGCATTGTAGAACTGATTCCTGTTGCGCCGCCCTACTTCGACAAAGATGCGCTGACCGACAAGCCCGAACGTTTTTTTGTTTCGGAAATTATCCGCGAAAAAATACTTCTTTATTATCAAAAGGAAATTCCCTACTCGGTGGAAGTGGAGATTGAAGAGTTTAAGGAACACACCGACAGGGTGGACATCCGTGCTGTGATTCACGTTGCACGCGATTCGCAAAAAGGCATCATCATTGGTCATCAGGGAAAGGCGCTGAAGAAACTCGGCACCGAAGCGCGACGCGATATCGAAACTTTTCTCGCAAAAAAAGTTTTTTTGCAAACCTATGTAAAAGTGAGCAAGGACTGGAGAAATAAGGATAATTTCCTCAAAAATTTTGGATACGAACAGAAATAAAATATATATAAACATGAGATGTCGCAGCTACGCTCGACATGCCGTTACGGAGGGAACGCAGATGGCACTGATAAAAAAAATCCGCTAAAATCGGTGTCATCCGCACTTTCAATACGTTACATCTCAAAATAATATCAGATTATGAGCAGTATTGTTGCAATAGTAGGACGCCCCAATGTGGGTAAATCAACGCTTTTTAACCGACTGACCAAGTCGCGCACAGCCATTGTGGACGAAGAAAGCGGCGTTACGCGCGACCGTCTCTACGGAAAGTGCGAATGGAACGGCGTGGAGTTTTCGGTGGTGGATACGGGCGGATATGCTGTGAACTCCGACGACGAATTTGAAGGTGCAATCCGCAAACAGGTGTTGATTGCCATCAATGAGGCGAACGTGCTGCTTTTTGTTGTGGATGTTTCGACGGGAATTACCGACTACGACGAGGCTGTGGCGGAAATTATCCGTAAATCGGGCAAACAGACATTTGTAGTGGTAAACAAAGTGGATAATAATGCGCAAAGAGCCGAAGCTTCGTACTTTTATGCGCTGGGACTGGAGCGTTTGTTTGAAGTTTCGGCAATTAACGGAAGTGGAACAGGCGATTTGCTCGACGAATTAGTCGTGGCGCTTCCCCAAAAAGAAACGCCTGAAGACGAAGAAGAGGAACTTCCGAAATTTGCCATCGTGGGACGTCCCAATGCAGGCAAATCGTCCATCGTAAATGCCTTTATCGGCGAAGACCGAAACATTGTTACACCCATTTCGGGCACCACACGCGACAGTATTTACACGCGATACAACAAGTTTGGGCACGATTTTTTGCTGGTAGATACGGCTGGCATCCGCAAAAAGGCGAAGGTTCACGAGGACTTGGAGTTTTACTCGGTGATGCGAGCCATTAAAGCGATTGAAAATTCGGACGTTTGTCTTTTAATGATTGATGCTACACGTGGAATGGAGGGGCAAGACCAGCGGATTTTCGGACTTATTGAACGCAACCGCAAAGGTGTTGTAATTATTGTAAACAAATGGGATTTAATTGAAAAAGACAACCATTCGGTAAAGAAGTTTGAGGCTGACATCAGAAAAAAAACCGCGCCATACGTTGATTATCCCATCATATTTACATCGGCAACCACCAAACAGCGCATCTTTAAGGCAATGGAGGAGGCGGTGCAGGTTTACGAAAACCGTAAGCTCAAAATTTCGACATCGCAACTCAACGAGCATCTGCTGCCGATTGTTGAAGACACACCGCCGCCCGCCATTAAAGGCAAGTATATTAAAATAAAATATATTACACAGTTGCCCGGGATGCCGCCGCAGTTTGCTTTCTTTTGCAACCTTCCGCAATATGTAAAGGAGCCGTACAAGCGGTTTCTGGAAAATAAAATCAGAGCAAAGTGGAATTTGTCGGGCGTACCGATTAATATTTTTATGCGAAAAAAATAGGGGCAAAATGATTTTTGAACGCGGATGACACAATTTTCCATCAAGAATAACTAAGAATATTAATAATTCCTATAGAAAATGATGTATTTGCGTTGTGTAATGACGTATTTCGTATAGTAAATGATATATTTGCATTATACAATGACATTATTCCTATAGTAAATGACACATTTGAACTATGTAATGACGTATTTCGTATAGGAAGTGATATGTTTGCATTACACAATGATATTATTCCTGTAGGAAGTGATGTATTTGCATTGTGCAATGGCGTATTTCCTATAGTAAATGACACATCTGCACTATACAATGACATTATTCCTGTAGGACGTGGTGTATTTGTATTGTGCAATAATGCGCTTCCTAATAGGAATATGCTTTGATTCTACCAAGAATATGATAAAAGCAATAATGATTGTCTGCAATAATACCTGATACTAAACCGATATAAAACAATTTAAAATATTTGCGGGATTTATGGGTACATATCATTCTGACCGTAGATTAAAATTTAAGGGTTTTGTACTGTTTCTGCGTAACATGTGCAATTAAATCTATAACCATCTCGCCCCTAATTTTTACAAAATATAAATAGCATCTTTTGCTTTTAAATAAGTACGCAATTCTAAATACAACACCTATCTTTGCGCCGCGAAAATAATATGATTTAGTTCGATAAATCAAATTAATTATTAGGAGAATAAATAATGGCAAAAACAAAAAAATTTGTAACATGCGACGGTAACTATGCGGCAGCGCATATCTCGTACATGTTCAGTGAAGTGGCAGCTATTTATCCCATCACCCCGTCGTCAACGATGGCGGAGTATGTTGACGAATGGGCGGCTAACGGTCGTAAAAACATTTTCGGCGAAACGGTGCGCGTTCAGGAGATGCAGTCCGAAGCAGGTGCGGCGGGTGCTATGCACGGCTCGTTACAGGCGGGCGCATTAACCAGCACTTACACCGCATCGCAGGGCTTGTTGCTGATGATTCCCAACATGTACAAGGTTGCGGGCGAACTGCTTCCGGGCGTTTATCATGTTTCGGCACGGGCGCTGGCTTCGCACGCGCTTTCTATTTTTGGCGACCATCAGGATGTGATGGCTGTTCGCCAAACAGGATGCGCTCTGCTTGCCACAGGCTCGGTACAGGAAGTAATGGATTTGGCTGCCGTAGCGCATCTTACGGCTATCAAAACACGTGTTCCTTTTGTGCATTTCTTCGACGGATTCCGTACTTCGCACGAAATTCAGAAAATAGAAAGCCTTGACAACGACGATTTGGCTCCGCTCATCGACCAGAAAGCTTTGGCAGCTTTCCGTCAGCGTGCTTTGAACTCGGCACACCCTGTTGTACGCGGAACAGCACAGAATCCCGACATCTATTTTCAGGCTCGCGAAGCATGTAATCCTTACTACGACGCGCTTCCAAGCATTGTTGAAGAGTACATGAACGAACTGAGCAAATTGACAGGACGCAAATACGGACTGTTCGATTATTACGGAGCTCCCGACGCCGACCGCGTTGTGGTTGCAATGGGTTCGGGCACCGAGGCCATACGCGAAGGCATTGATTACCTTACGGCAAAAGGCGAAAAAGTGGGTATGATTGCAGTGCATCTGTACCGTCCGTTCTCGGCGAAACACTTCCTGTCGGTATTGCCCAAAACGGCTAAGCGCATCTGTGTGCTCGACCGCACCAAAGAACCCGGAGCAGGCGGCGAACCGCTGTATCTGGATGTTAAAGATGTTCTTTACGGAAAAGAAAATGCACCGATGATTATTGGCGGGCGTTACGGACTGTCGTCGAAAGACTTTACCCCCGCGCAGGTGCTGGCTATTTACGAAAATCTTGCCGTGAATGAGCCTGTAAATCATTTCACCGTTGGCATTGTTGATGATGTTACCTTTACCTCACTTCCGATGAAAGAAGAAATTCCGATGGGAGCAAAGGGAACATTTGAAGCCAAATTCTACGGTTTGGGAGCCGACGGAACTGTGGGCGCAAACAAAAACTCAATTAAAATTATTGGCGACAATACAGATAAATACTGTCAGGCTTACTTCTCCTACGATTCAAAGAAATCGGGAGGTTTTACCTGTTCGCACCTTCGCTTTGGCGACAATCCCATCCGCTCGACCTACTTGGTTACAACGCCCGACTTCGTAGCCTGCCATGTTCAGGCATACCTAAATCTTTACGACGTTACCAAAGGTTTAAAGAAAAACGGTACAATGCTGTTGAACACGGTTTGGAACGAAAACGAAGTATTAAACAATCTTCCAAACAAGGTAAAACGCTATTTGGCACAAAACAGTATTTCGTTTTACACCATCAACGCAACCACCATTGCTCGCGAAATAGGATTGGGCAATCGTACCAACACCATTCTGCAATCGGCTTTCTTTAAAATAACCAACGTAATTCCCTACGAACTTGCCGTTGACCAGATGAAGTACATGATTAAGAAATCGTATGACAAAAAAGGTGAAGACGTTGTAAAGAAAAACTATGCGGCAGTTGACCGTGGCGGCGAATATACCAAAATAAATATTCCTGCCGAATGGGCAAATATTTCGCTGGACGAAGGATGTGCGTGCGACAAAGCGCCCGAATTTGTGCGCAATGTAGTTCGCACCGTGAATGCACAGGCTGGCGACAATCTCCCCGTGTCGGCGTTCAAAGGACGCGAAGACGGGACATGGGACATGGGAACCGCCAAATACGAAAAACGCGGCGTTGCGCCAATGGTGCCCGTTTGGGATTCGGCAAACTGTATCCAGTGCAACCAGTGCGCGTATGTTTGTCCCCACGCTGCCATTCGTCCGTTCGTATTGAACGAAAAGGAAATGACAGGCGCTCCCTTTACCGATGCTTTGAAAACAAACGGTAAAGGATTCGAAGGTACATCGTTCCGTATTCAGGTAGATGTGCTCGACTGCATGGGTTGCGACAACTGCGCGGATGTTTGTCCCGGTAAAAAAGGCGCAAAAGCCCTGAAACTTGTAGCCATCGAATCTCAATACGAAGAGCAGAAAAACTGGGATTACTGTGTGGATAGCGTTGCATCGAAACAGAATTTGGTTGATATTAAATCAAACGTTAAAAACTCGCAGTTTGCAACACCACTTTTTGAATTTTCCGGCGCCTGTGCGGGCTGTGGCGAAACACCCTACGTGAAACTGATTTCGCAGTTATTTGGCAATCGCCAAATGGTAGCCAATGCCACAGGGTGCTCGTCAATTTACTCAGCTTCGGCGCCATCAACACCCTACACCACCAACGAAAACGGACGCGGACCCGCTTGGGCTAACTCGTTGTTCGAAGACAACGCCGAATACGGCTTGGGTATGGTGTTTGCCGTTGAACAGATGCGCGAACGCATCGAACGCATCATGAAAGAAGCACTCGGCAGCAGCGAAGTTTCGGACGAACTGAAAGGTTTGTTTACACAATGGATTGAAAACAAAGAGGACGCCGACAAAACGGTTGAACTCGAAGCTCTTATCACCCCCAAAGTAAAAGTCTGTACTTGCAGCTACTGCAAAGAGCTGGCAGAACTGACGCAGTACCTGATTAAACAGTCGCAGTGGATTATCGGTGGCGACGGCTGGGCTTACGACATCGGCTTTGGCGGATTAGACCATGTTATTGCTTCGGGCAAAAACGTGAACATACTGGTGCTCGACACCGAAGTTTACTCCAACACAGGAGGTCAGGCTTCGAAATCGACGCCCGTAGGTGCTGTGGCTAAATTTGCTGCCGCAGGAAAACGTATCCGTAAAAAAGACCTCGGCATGATTGCCGCCACCTACGGATATGTTTATGTTGCACAGATTGCAATGGGTGCCAATCAGGCACAGACTATCAAAGCCATTCGCGAAGCCGAAGCCTACGATGGACCATCTATCGTAATAGCCTACTCGCCCTGTATCAATCACGGATTGCGTGCAGGAATGGGCAAGGCGCAGAACGAACAGAAACGCGCCGTTGAGTGCGGTTACTGGCACTTGTATCGTTTCAATCCCGAACTGGAAGCGCAGGGACAAAATCCGATGCAGTTAGATTCAGCCGAACCCGACTGGACGCAGTTCCAAGACTTCCTGAAAGGCGAAGTGCGCTACACTTCGCTCATGAAGCAGTTTCCCGAAGTTGCCGACGAACTTTTCAAGGCAGCCGAAGAGAATGCCAAATGGCGTTACGCAGGCTACAAACGTATGGCAAGTCAGGAATTTTAATACGTGTAGAAACACGACTCATCGTGTTTCTACTGCAATTGATCAAATTATGGGAAGTGATGTCCGCAGAGGTGGACATCACTTTTTTGTAACATGTACCCTGATGAATCTGGATGTTAAGCATCGGGGAATGCCTGCCTCATTTGATGTAAAAACATCTTTTGAACACGAATGACTCAGATTTTTACGGATATAAAAAAACGTATTCCCATTCTTTTTTATCCGTGTTTTTTTTGAACAACATTTTATTCACTCATGTTACGCACTAACTTGAAAAGTCAAATTTTAGCTCCGACGATTTTCAATCATAAGAACAGGCGAGCAAAGCGTTGCCTGCAGAAATTTGCACCCTGATTCACCTGCCCGTAAGCAGAACGAGTTATGAAACGTAAATTCTGCCCTTACAGGCATGAAATTTAAGCCTTTTCAAGGCTCTTAAAAAAACATACTGCTTAATATGAGTTGGTGAGTTTGCAGAAACGCTCCGCGAGTTTGCGGAAACGCTCCGCGAGTTTGCAGAAACGCTCCGCGAGTTTGCCGAAACGCTCCGCGAGTTTGCGGAAACGCTCCGCGAGTTTGCAGAAACGCTCCGCGAGTTTGCGGAAACGCTCCGCGAGTTTACAGAAACGCTCCGCGAGTTTGCGGAAACGCTCCGCGAGTTTGTGGAAACGCTCCGCGAGTTTGTGGAAACGCTCCGCGAGTTTGCGGAAACGCTTTGTGAGTTTGCTGAAACGCTATGTTAGTTTGCGGAAACGCTTTGTGAGTTTACCTAAACGCTCCGCGAGTTTGCGGAAACGCTCCGCGAGTTTGCGGAAACGCTCCGCGAGTTTGCGGAAACGCTCCGCGAGTTTGCGGAAACGCTCCGCGAGTTTACCTAAACGCTCCGCGAGTTTACCTAAACGCTTTGTGAGTTTGCATATATGCTTTGTAATATTACTGTAATTAAAGGATGTTTTTGCTTAATTTTAAACTACAGTCCATATATTACACAGATTTTGAAATATAAGCGAGAAAAATCTGTGTTAATTTATGCAATCTGTGGGTAATACATGCCGAAGTTTACATGAATGCTATCTGTATATAACAGAAACGTTGAACACAATTAATAACTCAAACAGAATTGATTTGCGAATAAAGTAACAAGGGGATTAATTTCCTTGTTAATAACAGTTAAAACTGGAATCCTCTGTTATTTGCAAACAATTTTTGTTTGAGTATAATAAAAGTAATACTGCGTAACATGAGTTATTAATTAGGAAACAACCTAACGACGTTGTTAAAAGTATAGCCATAATATTGGTTTATATCTGGTGAAATACATTCACTGTTCGAGCAATGCACATACCTCCTATTATTTTTGCATAATCGCCCCCAAAAAACAAAACGTAAAATACTCCAAACAATACCCCACTGATAACCAGTACTATTTTTTTTTAATGATATAACTTTGATAATACGTTTTTTTTGGAAATCATACACTCATACACTACTTTTGACATCGAAATAAACGCATTTTTTTAACAAAAGTTTAATTGAATTACAATGGGAACAAAACTATCTAAAAAACTAACATTAGCCTTATTGTTAAGCGTAATGTTAGGCGCAGGGCATTTGATTGCTCAAACAACGGTTACTGTTGAAAACATGTTTTACGGACACTGTTATTCGGGAACCCCTGCCGGTCCGGTTAAATTTTCGACTTCTCCGGAAAGCGAACTCACAACTATTGCTGCGCAGACCAATTTGGCGCACGCCGGCGAATACGCCAACGGCACATGGTATGTGTACCTCTACACCACTTACGGAGGTCCCACAGCCTTTGCATCGGTGAACCTTTTAACCGGAGCCACACAAAACATCGCAGTTACATCGGGCTACGGAGCTTACCTTGACAAAGACTATGTGGCCGACATTACTTACAGCTACAGCGAAAGCAAAATGTACGCCCTGAAAAACACGGCGGGAAACATCCTGACCGAAGTAAGCATGACCACACAGCAGGGCAAACACACTGCGCTCGGAGTCGTTACGGGAACTGACGCCAAACTGATTACGCTGGCTTGCAATGCCGGCGGACAGATGTACGCCATTGGCGACGACGCCAAACTTTACCTTATCAACCAATCAGCACTTGTTGCAACGCCTGTGGGCGAATTAAACATTGTCGATTTCACGTTTGCCATCCGTCAGTCCATGACGTTCAATCACAGTACGGGCATACTGTACTGGATGTCCGAAAACGGAAAACTGTACACCGTTGACACCGCAACTGGAAATGCCACAGCAGTAAAAACCGTAACAGATGGAAGTCGAAAACTGACAGGTATTTTCACCCCGTTTGAATATCCGGGAGCAAACAGACCGGCTGCCGTTCAAAACCTGAAGGCAACCAGTGGCGCAGGCGGCGCTCTTGAGTTGTCGATGGAGTGGACAAATCCAGCTGTAACGCTCGAAGGCGATGCTACCGTTTTGACTTCAATAAAAATATACAGAGATGACGCTGAATATGTCAGTTATGCCGACAACCTCACTGCGGGTGCTGCGGTTAGCTGGACCGACCCTTTGCCCGTAAACGGAGCGCATACCTACAAAGTGGTACCTGTCAACAGCAATGGCGAAGGCGCTGCAACGGCTGTAACCGTTTACACAGGAACCGATATTCCGGCGCCCGTTACCAGCTTAACGGTTTCAAAAGATAGCGACGGACGCCCCGTACTGACGTGGAGTGCCCCTGCTGTCGGCGTCAATGGCGGCTACATTGGGGAGTTGACCTACGATGTGGTGCGCAACCCAAACAGCGTAACGGTAGCCGAAAGCATTTCCGAAACAGTATTTACCGACCATAGCCAGCTGGAGCTGGGCAAATACACCTATTCGATAACGGCAAAAAACTCGGCGGGAAGCAGTACGGCAGTCAATTCTGAAGCAACGGTGCTAGGCTCGCCATACGCCATTCCATGGCGCGAGGATTTTGATGAACAAGCAAAATTTGACCTGTGGACAGTTATTGATGCAAACAGCGACAGTTACAAATGGATACGCTCATCGTACAATGGAAACACAACACAGGGTTCAGCCAGCAGTAATATATCGTGGAGCGCTCCAATGAACGACTGGTTGATAACTCCGCCCATTCAACTCAACGCCTTCAAAACATACGTCATTAAATGGGTGGACAAATGCCAGACATCCGGAAGAACAGCAAACTACAAGTTGGCAGTGGGAACCGGCACTACAGTTGACGAACAGACCGAAATACTGAGTGTAGCAGCAAACAGCACTGGTTTCACTCAACGGGAGGTTGTGATTCCTCCGGCAGAAACAGCCAGCATCCGTTATTTTGGATGGCACAATGAAACGGCTGTGGGTGCGTCGGGTACAACATTCTTTATCGATGACATTGAAATTACGGAGTTGCTTGCCTTTGACCTCGAAGCCGTTTCTCTGAAAGGGAATAGATATGCTTCAGCAGAATTTGAACAGACCTTTACGCTTGAAGTAAGCAATCGGGGCAGTTCGGCTGTGGAATCGTTTACAGTTAAGCTGTACGACGAGCAGGAATCGCTGCTTGCCACAGTGCCATACAATACTGCTTTGGCGGCAGGAGAATTGACCAGTGTATCCATTTCATGGACGCCTGCCGCTTCTGCCGAAGGAAACCGCATCCTGAAAGCGGTGATTGACTTGGCTGCCGATGAGAATACTACCAACAACAGCGCCACTTTTGGCGTAACCGTTTATCCGTTTGGAAGTATTGTGTCTGAAATAGGCGACACCGAAGCGACATCGCAGTATTACATGCCTTTCAATTTAAGCATGAAGCACAGCATGGCTCAAAACATCTTCTTCGCAAGCGAAATTGGAGCCACAGGGCTGATTGAACGCATCACATTTTTCTCGCAGTTTACAAATGAAATCGTTGATGTACCGGTGAAAATTTACATGTCCACCACCAAGCAAACAAACGTCCAGAACTGGAACAGAGAAGCGTCCGTGCCGGTGTATGAAGGTAACATCACCATTCCGGCTGGCAATGCCTCCGAGCCTTCGGAAGTAACTGTTGAACTGGATTTGCCGTTTTACTACGGAGGCGACAATTTAGTGGTACGAACCGAGCGTGTAATGGCAGCCGACTACATCAGCAACAGTTCGGCACTTAAATTCAAAATGGCGAAAACAGGCGGTGATATAGCCAACCGGAGTGTTTATTGGAGCCACAACTCCAGCCAGTTTGACTGGCAAAATCCCGAAACCGGCGTAACCTATCACCCCTGTATCACCATCGGATTCAACACAAACGGAAACCAACTGAGTGGCTATGTGGAATCGGGAATAGGCGCTGTGGAAAATGTAACGGTTAAGATACTCGAAACACCGTTTGAAACCTCTACCAATGAGTTTGGCTCATACCATTTTGCCTTTGTACCGGCAGGAACCTATCATGTAGAGTTCACCAAAACAGGGTACGAAACTGTAACCCAACAGGCAACAGTGAGCCTCGAAACTCTATCCGTACTCAATGTCGTTCTGGAAAGTTCGGCAGCCGTATCGGTAAGTGGAAAGGCGCTGATGGAAGACATGACAGCATTTACCGGAGTAACCGTGCAGCTTGCATCAGCCGACACGGTTTTCACAACCACAACCGACGGAACCGGAGCTTTTCTAATAGAAAATGTGTATGGCGACCAAATATATACACTGCACCTGTTCCATTCGGGATGCAGCGACCACAATGCAGAACTTGCCATTGGAGTGGAAAACGTAACGGTGGACGACATTGTGATGACTGCCTGCACAGGCAATGCCATAAGCAACCTGCAGGCAACGGCAAACACACCTGTATGGTATGACATACAGCTGACATGGGAAGAGGCAACGCCCGGCATCCATACCGTTGCAGGGCATCGCATTTACCGCAACGGAGAGTTCCTTGAACAGATTGGCGCAAACCTCAGTCAGTATGTGGATGCCGGTCTGGAACCTGACATTTACACATACAACGTAACTGTAGTATGGTCAAATGGCTGCGAATCGGGTGCCAGAGTGTCGTCGCCAATCGAAATCGTACTGCACGAGTGCGACATACCCCTTGCACAGTTCCCCGTAGTAGAAAGCTTTGAAACCGGCACATTTGCATCGTGCTGGTCGCAGCAGTACATGTCGGAATACCATGCCGACTGGGCAGTTGTTACTGATGGCGCCAACGGACCCGGCACAGGCGCCGGTCCCATCAACACACCTCATTATGGACAGTACAACATCCGTCTTTACGGCACGCAGGTTACAAACCGGCTGATAATGCCTCTGATGGATATATCTGCACTTACCAGCCCTATACTCGCCTTCTGGCATGCTCAGCCCAAATGGTTCAGCAATACCGATAACCTGAAAGTCTATTACCAGAATGAAAAGAACGGCGAATGGACACTTCTGCTCGACAGTGAATACGAAGACATCAGAGAGTGGCGCGAAGTCCGGTTGGAACTCCCAAATCCATCCGCACACTACCGCATAGCCTTTGAAGGAAGTGTCAATCGGGGCTACGGTGTAGTGCTGGACGACATCCGTGTACTCGACGACGTATGTCTGCCAGTCAATAAGCTGACATACGTACAGGAAACCGAAAAGAAGCTGGTACTGCAGTGGGAAGCGCCCGATGTATTTAACCTGACATCCTATACCGTTCTTCGCGACGGTGAAACAGTGGCTGAAAACCACACTGAACTCTCTTTTACCGAAACCGATGCGGTGATAGGTAGTTACGAATATGCCGTTATCGCAGTATATGACAAGACTGGCTGTACCGAATCAGCAGAAACAGCATTAACCGTAGAGGTAGTTGGCAAATGCGAGAAGGTAGAAAATCTCGAAGCCACGCTTGCCTCCGATTCGTCCGTAGAGCTTGTGTGGACAGTGCCCAATGCTGTAAATATCGAATCGTATAAAGTGTATATGAACGGCGAACTGCACATCACCGTAACCGAAACACAATGCTCGTTAACCGAACTTGACGAGGGCGCTTATCTATTTGGCGTTTCAGCTGTTTATTCAGGTAAGGAATGTACCGAATCCGACAGGGAGGAAGTGTCGATACAGGTACAGTGCGGTACTGTGAACAACTTTACGGTAACGCTCGAAAACAACAACAAGGCATTGCTTGAATGGGAAATGGACGAAAATATTGCACTGTTCCAAATTGTCCGTAACGACGAGGACCTTGCATCAACCCGCGAACTGCACTATACCGACAGGGGGCTTGCTCCGGGACAAACATACACCTATGCGGTAATTGCGCTGTACGACGCAGGCTGCAAAAGCGAACCCGCCGAAGCATCCGTTACAACGGAATGTGATGACGTAATTGGATTGAATGTAACCATGTCCGGCGTCGAAAGCTGTTCGGCAACCCTCAACTGGGCGCTCAATGGTGATGTAAAAAGCGACACAGTGTTCAGCAACGGTAGCTATTATTCCGAAGAAGGAGCCGGCTACAATGGCTACAACATTAGCATGATGACCGCACAGGGACGGGTTGGCTACTCAGCTTACCGCTCAATTGGCGAAATGGTTGCAGACGACTTTGTGCTGACGCGCGAAACGCATGTGGATGAAATTGATTTCTACATTTGTGGCGATTTGGATTTGGCTATCGTGGATTTTGATCCCGAAATGCAGGTAGTGAACGGCATGTACATTACACTGTACGAAAGCAATCCCGCACAGGGCGCAGCGCCGGTATGGGGCAGCGAAGAAAATCCCGAAAACCGGTTCAAGTCGTGTAGCTTTGCCGGCACGTTCCGTGTATTCCCCGACGATTTGTATAGCGTTGAGCGTCCGCTATTTAAAGTAACGGCTACCATTAACGAAACACTCCCTGCAGGGCAATACTGGCTAGCATTTAACATGGACAAAAACGAACAATATACCTGGTACGTCGATATTCTGGCAGCACCTGTACCGGACATTGAAGGCAATGCATACCGTAAACTTCACAGCGGAATCGGTACGTGGGAACCCGCAACCGATTTCAACGGTACACAGCAAGCGCTGGCTTTTGACGTAAGAGGAACGCGAACAGCAGCACAGTTCAACATTTATCGCAATGGTGTTTTAATCAGCGAACTTTACGAAGGTAGAACTTACGTGGATACCGGTATTGAGGAAAATGTTGAATACACTTGGGAAGTCGCAAACGTGTGCGCCACCGGCGAATCAGCCCATATGCAGGATGATGGTGTCTGTATTTTAAGCAGCATGTCGCTCGTCGCTGCCGAAACCATGCGCGTCTATCCCAATCCGGCACGTGATCACGTAACCATTGAGGGTAATGCAGTGAAGGCAGATATTTACACACTGTCGGGCATACTGGTCGAAACAGTCCGCATGGAAGATTTGCAAAACAGACAAATTCAACTGCACAGCTACCTGCCCGGCGTTTACATCTTTATTGTACACGATGCCGGCAACACGGTTTCGGCACACAAGATAGCTGTTACCAAATGATGCGAATCGCACAGGTGCATCAGTTTCATCATGGTTTACGATAACCGGACAGGGGGGCAATGCCCCCCTGTTTTCGTTTAGGCAGGGTCGTTGCATAGTGCTCGTTGCACAACTCAACGAATAGCTCGATAAACCTTATATAAAGCTAAGTACTTGTTGTAAATTAAGTAAGTGCTCACAATTAATTTGCATTATCCTGTTCGTCATTGCGAGGGCTTGCCCGAAACAATCCACTATTTGCGCTGCTTTCTGGATTGCTTCTGTGGTACAGCGTATAGTGGTGTGTTATTGGCATTGGATTGTTATCTTTCTCTCAAAGGAATAAAAAGTCCAGAAGGAAAGAAGAGGGTTACGATTGACCATTACCGCAATAATATTGCCAAACAGGATAAAATTAATTGAACTAACATTAAAATAAAAGACAAAATAAAAAACAAAATAAAAAAAGTAAGATGTTTATACTGTGCCATTTAATAAAAGATTAGATTTCAAACATGGGTTTTAAAACTGTAGATTTTGAAAAATAAATTATGATAATATACAATTTTTGGTGTCCTAATTCTGGTTGCACCAACCCTAATAAAAAAAGAAATTTTCAAATAACTTTACTTGAAAATGAGGAAGTAAGGTGTGAGTTTTGTGGAATGGTTTTAAAAAGATTAGGTGTGGTGAGAAATAATTATGCAAATTTCAACCCACTCCCACCTGTTGAAAAAAAGAGACTTCTGAAAAAAAGAAGTACCGAACATTATCACAAATATATCAAAGAAAAGAAAGAGTGGATGGGACGTGCTGCAATAACAGGAGAATAATCTTTATAATTAAAAAGATAAATTTTT
>JAITVO010000180.1 GCA_031285765.1 Cytophagaceae bacterium
CACTTTCAGCGCAGGCGTGCCTGCGGTTGTAAATTGAAAATCGGCATTAACTAAAAGCCACATTTTAGCTAATGCCGGTTTTTATACTCAAACAGAAATGAAAATCAATTATGTTTGAGCATCATTATCTCTTTTTGAATTTACAGTTATCTGTATTAAAAAACTCATGTTGCGCAACATTATCATAGTGTTGTAACAAAGATTACCTTTGTAAAATGAAAAAGGAAATGGACATATATACGGATTATTTGTTAAGCAGTTTTGGACAGATTACCTCTACTGGGTTATTTGCGTTGCTGGCAGCATTTAAATAAAATTTGATTGACAAAATGCTGACACAAAAAATATTAAAGGAAAAAATGCCCGTAGCGCTTGCTTTTGCAGGCGACTTAATTTGTGGATTCATAGCTGTTATGGTTGTGTATGCACCTGCCAATCATCTGTTTTTTACCAATCCCGATTTCAATATTGTTTTTATCTCTCCGCGAATCTGGTTTCCAGTAATGCTGGTGCTTGTCTTTGCATTTTTCGGAAGTTACAAGTCAAACATCGCCAATTTCGGAAAGGTTTCGCTCAAAAAACAGGCTTTTATTCTATCCATCCTGTTCGTAGTCATACTCCTTTTGCTGTCGTACAACATACTCTACACCCACAGCCACAACAATCCACGCTACTTGATACGACTGGCAGCGTGCATCCTCTTTTACATCGCATTAATGGGCGTGTTGCGGTTTCTTATCGAACTGTATTACACCTATCTTCTGAAAAAAGGTGTTATCTTCCACAAAATACTGCTGATTTTTCAGATAAAACCCGATGGTCCCGAAGTTAAGAAACTGAAACGCTACATCACGCTCAACAGTTTTACCCTTTTGGGATATTGCGGTACCAAATCATTTGTGGACGAAAGTTATCCGGATATCCCCTTTCTGGGAAACTTTAACGATACGCCCGAAGTTGCCAAGCGATTGGCTGTTGATGAAATTATTATTCTAAACTGTTCAAAAGACAAAAAAATCAGTCAAACCATTTTAACAAAAATTGAAGGCTTGCCGCTTTTGGTAGGGATTGTGCCCGGAATGCTTGAAACCATATCGGGACAACTAAACATGCTGAATTTAAGCGAAAGCCCCGTTATCTCCATTCACCCCAAAAAACTGTCACTTTCCTATATTATCATTAAACGAATTGGCGACATCGTTGGAGCAATCTTTGGATTAATGTTTACAGCCCTTCTATTTCCCTTTATTGCCATGCTGATAAAAAAAAGTTCGCCGGGAGTTATTTTTTTCCGGCAGATAAGGCTGGGCAAAAACAGCAAGCCGTTTATGATGTACAAATTCAGAACAATGTACGCCGACGCCGAAAAAAACGGTCCCCAGTTGGCGCAGCCCGACGACGACCGAGTAACGCCAGTCGGTCGTTTTCTCCGCAAGAATCATCTCGACGAACTTCCACAGTTTTGGAATGTTTTGCGAGGCGACATGACGCTGGTTGGCCCCCGTCCCGAACGAGCGCATTTTGCCAAAATACTTCGCCGCGAAGTTCCCTATTATCAGTATATCTGCCGATTGAAACCAGGACTCACATCGCTTGGAATGGTAAAGTACGGATACGCCCACAGCTTGGACGAGATGGAAGAGCGCCTTTTATACGACATTATTTACATCAACAACATCTCGTTTTTGACCGACATACAAATCATTGTTCTCACTGCTATTTATATTGTGAAGAAAGCTTTTACGCGCAAGGATTAGTCGCGTTACCGCTATTCCCCCTTATTTTCATTTTTTTTAGAATGAAAAGTGATAAAGTTATCATTGATTATTAGAAAAGCGCCTCATTCACAATCTATATTAGACTTCTTCGGAAAAATAAAAGAGAAGACTATTTTTAATCCTCCCAATCCTGATTCAGATAAATTTGCACACGTATGCAGCAAAATTTGCATACGTATGCAGCAAAATTTACATACGTATGCAGCAAAACTTACATACGTATGAAAATAGACTTCCGCATGTATGTAACGAAAGACATTGTTACACAGTAGTTTGGATTGGCGAGGTAATTTTGTGGGGGGTGGAGTGTTTTTCACTGTCCATTAAACATTTCTTCTATTTTCCGAAGAGGTCTATTATTTACATTGTTGTTACCCTGTTAGGGTTAAGACACTGTTTGAATTAAAAATTGATTCGATATTATCGGAAATAGTCTTGATAATTTTGGCTAAAGCCATTCCCGTTTCATCCTTTATCCGTCGATTAAAGTCGACGGTAATACTCCTTTCCCCTCGTCATAAGAGAGTGACATTATAGCCATTGGCTTCAGCCAACAGCTATGAGGTGCAAAACAAATCGGCTTTAGCCCCAAAATGCAGGATGACCATCTACTTACATTTTATGAAGAGGTCTAATAATTCAAACAGCGTCTTAATTCGCAATTGAAATCTTATTTCCAGAGGTTTTGGGGGTAAACGCCCGCTTCCACAAGGTTGTTGATGCTTTGCTGCACCAACGGACGGTCTTCGCGGTAGGTAACGCCAAACCACTTGGTGTCGGTATTCAGCACTTTTACGGTTGCCTTTTGTTCGGTTACCATATTATTTGCCTGAATATTGAAATAAAATTCCGATTTCATTTCGGCGCCCCTGACTTTCAAAAACTGCTCGAACCCTTCGTCCAAAGCATTTAAAAAGGAGGGATTGAAAACCCAGCAGTTCATCGAAACAGGTTCGTTGCCTGTCAATTCTGTTTTTTTGTCGTCCTCGTAGAAATAAATTTTACCGCCTTCGTAACCTATCTTTGTCCGTTCAATTACGCCCGTCATATTGTTGGCAGCATCAACCTCGCAAATACCGCGCGAAACAGTACCGTATTCCGAAAGGGTATTTTTGAGCGCATAACCAATCATGGCATATTCGTTTTCGCTTTTGCACGATTTTATAAAATAGAAAGCCTGCATATAAGCGTCGCGACCATAGAAATCGTCGGCATTGATAACAGCAAAATGTTCGTTGATTACATTTTTTGCCATTAACATGGCATGACCTGTACCCCAAGGTTTTTCACGTCCTTCAGGAACCGAATATCCCGTCGGTATTTTATCCAAATCCTGAAATACATAAACCGTTTCGATACGTCCTTTCAATCGCGGCTCAAAACGCTCTTTGAACGGTTCGTAAAACGATTCGCGAATTACAAATACCACTTTCCCGAACCCTGCCTGTATAGCATCGTAAATCGAATAGTCGATAATTGATTCGCCCGAAGGTCCAAGTTCATCCATCTGTTTCAGTCCGCCGTAGCGGCTTCCCATTCCTGCTGCAAGAATTAATAATGTAGGTTTCATACGACTTTGTTTTATATTATTTCGAGTTTTTAAAATCTGCAACAATACCATTTGCCAGCCAGTTTGCCAATGCCTGCCGGTTCGATTCGAGTACAAACCGCTGCTGGTCTTTTGTGTTTCTGATGTTTCCCAGTTCCACAAAAACGGTGATGGGACGTGTGTTCTTCAGCATGTACAGGTTACGGTCAGAAACTGTGCCCGAAAAACCCCGATTGGGCTGATGTTTTCGGTAATTTTCTTCAAAAGTTTTGCGGATTGTTTCAGCCATGCTTTTTCCCTTTTTGCTTCCTTTGTGATGATAGAAAAAAACATCTAACTGTTTTTTTTGACTTCGGCTGTCTAAATGAATTTCGATACATCGCCGGTATTTCGACTTCTCTTTTTTATCCAATTCATTAATCTTATTGCATCGCTGTTTCAGGCGTTCAATCTGGTTGAGGGGAATTGTTTGCCCCATTACTGTTTCGTCGGTATCGGGTTCAAGATAGGCGTCCGAACGTATGCCATCGTCAGCATCGTGCACAATCAGATGCACTGTAGCACCAGCCTGCATCAGGTTTTTAGCCAATCGAAGCGTAATGTCGTAAGCATACTCATCCTCGTAAAGCTGTTGTATGCCATAGTCGCCAATAGCACCAGGGTCGGGTCCGCCATGACCGCTCACAAGGTAAAATACCGCGCCTTTCAGTTCCTCATCCCTCAGCGTAAGCTCTTCGCTCTCTTTTCCAAAGATGGGCACAATCCATTTTTGGTTGATGACAGGCAATATGTAGGCGTGATGCGACAGCAAGCCTCCGTCAGCCGTAAATTTTCCCTTATTCAGTTCCTTAAACTCGCCCAAATGTTCAGTCGTAAGATAATGACGGTGAAGAAACGCCCATACTCCCTCGCCATTGTTAGGCTTTGCCGTTACGGGTACCGAAACGGAATCCGTTTGAGCTGTAACCGAAACCGTTGGGTAGATGTATAATATAAATACTGCAACAAATCGCATCAATTATTGTTTTTTGCGGCGACAAAAATAATGTTTTAATTGTAAAATTCAACTGTTTTCGATAAAATGAATAAGGTAAACACACAATATTTAAGTAACTGATGTTACGTAAAAACTGTACAAAGTCCTGCAAGGACGACACTTTTTGAATTAGAAATGGAGTGTTGAGAAACTGAGTTCGGCATTAGCTAATATACCACTTGTGGTATAATACTGCATCCTGTTAAGGATATACCCCTGACGGGATGCACGATTTTCGCACATTGCATTTTCTACCAAACGACGATACTAACGGTATTTAGCCAATCAAAAAACAATATGAATTAACACTATTCGCTTACTTGGTAATTCAGATAATTTTCACCGTTGTAAGTAGCAAAACTCCTTATAGCGAAAACTATTTGAATCCGCTTGCTGAATGTGTGTAATTTACAACAATAATTAACATGATAACATTTGGATTAGTCATCGAATTCGGATGGAAAGATGAAAAACAAGGGCTTTAGCCAAAATAACATGCTGGCTGATCATTTTTTACATTCCCCCAAAAAGCATAATAATTCAAAGCGGTTTATAAAATATTTGCGATATTCAAAATCCCGCAGGGACAGAACTTTATTAACCGCAGATTCTGCTTTACTTTATCTACGGTTACGAACACAAGAAAAATTCAGCCCCGCAGAAGCGACACAATCACACAAAGTGTCGTTCCTGCGGGACTATACAAACAACATGACCTATTATCATTTTATATTATTGATGGCACAAATAAGAGGCTGTTAAAAAAACGCGAATTTTCGCAGACTGTACAATGAGTGTAATTTTGTATTTACAACAACATTAGTATAAAAATCCACGAAACTTCGCGTTATCTATGTTCATCACCCTTGAATATCAATTACTGCTGGTCTTCAATCTCTATCATCACATGTCCTTTGGGCACTCTTTCGCCTTCGGAAACATTGATTTTAACAATTCTGCCGTCGAAAGGCATCGCAATTTCGTTCAGCATTTTCATTGCCTCCAAAATCAGAAGCGTTGTTCCTTCTTTTACGATGTCGCCCTCCTTTACCATAATTGTGATGATGGTTCCGGGTATGTGCGATTCTATTTCACAAGGATTTGGAGCCGTATAAAATTTCCTGTTAAGAAATTTTTTGGTAAGCGTGGTACGGTATTTCCTTACAAGGATAGGAAAATCGACCAACTCAATTTTAGCATTATCTCTTTCCATTATCTTTTTGTTAAGATGTTAGACAAAAGAACTTGGAGAGGCTGTTCAATAAAGAACACAGATAACGCGGATGCGTGCTGATAAAACAAATTTCATATATTAATCGGCGAAAATCGGTATTATCCGCGTCGTTTGTGTTCAAAAATATTTTTTACACCTCCCCATTATTCTGTAATTAAAATGGCGGAATTCCATGTTTTTTGTTCGGACGCGCATCGGTTTTGTGGCTCGATACTTCAATGGCGTGAAGCAGCAGGCGACGGGTTTCGGACGGCTCTATTACCGAGTCGATATACCCTTTCGACGCAGCCACGTATGGATTCGCAAAACGGTCGATGTATTCCTGCACTTTCAATGCACGCATCTTATCGGGGTCTTCGGCTTCGTCAATCTCTTTTTTGAAGATGATGTTGGCTGCTCCTTCTGGACCCATTACGGCAATTTCGGCAGAGGGCCACGCAAACATAAAGTCGGCGCCCAGATGACGCGAGTTCATCGCAATATAACCTCCTCCGTATGCTTTACGCAGAATAACAGTAATTTTGGGCACGGTTGCTTCGGAATAGGCGTAGAGCACTTTGGCACCGTGACGAATAACGCCTGCATGTTCCTGATCAACTCCGGGCAAGTAGCCGGGCATGTCTTCGAGCGTAATAATCGGAATATTAAAGGCATTGCAAAAACGGATGAATCGAGCGGCTTTGTCGGAACTGTCGCAGTCGAGCACGCCTGCAAGCACCATTGGCTGATTGGCTACAAATCCTGTTGTTTTTCCATCCATGCGTGCAAATCCAATAACTATGTTGGGTGCAAAGAGTTCCTGAATTTCGAAGAAATCCGAGTCGTCCACAATTGCTTTGATAACGTCGCGTACATCGTAGGGCTGCTTGGGATTGGATGGTATGATGTCCTCAATATTGTTGTCGGACTTTGGTTCGCGCGGCGGAAAACTTTTGGCTTTCTGCTCGTTGTTCCATGGAATGAATGTAATCAGTTTTTTTATCTGTTCAAAACATTCCTGTTCGCTGTTGGCAAAAAAGTGAGCGTTACCTGTAATTTCGGCATGAACGCGGGCGCCCCCCAACTCTTCCATCGAAATTTCTTCGCCAAGAACGGTTTTGATTACGTTGGGACCTGTGATGAACATTTTAGAAATGTTATCGACCACAAAAACAAAGTCGGTTAATGCGGGCGAATAAACGGCGCCTCCCGCACAGGGACCAAGTATTACCGATATTTGAGGAATAACGCCAGATGCAATGGTGTTTCGATAGAAAATTTCACCATAACCAGCAAGCGAGTTCACGCCTTCCTGTATTCTGGCGCCTCCCGAATCGTTGATTCCTATCAGTGGAACACGCATCTTTAAGGCGTGGTCCATTATTTTGGTAATTTTGCGGGCGTGCATTAATCCCAACGAGCCGCCTGCTACGGTAAAGTCCTGTGCAAAGATGCAGACAGGAGCGCCATAAATCGTCCCTGTTCCAATAATAACGCCGTCGCCGTGCAACTCCTTGTTTTCCATTCCGAAATCGCGGGCTTCGTGTTCCACAAAGAGATCATACTCGGTAAACGATTCGTTGTCCACGATAGAAAGAATTCGGTGGCGGGCTGTCATCTTACCCATTGCCACCTGTTTTTCGATGGCTTTTTCGCCCCCTCCCTGTTCAACCTTCTGCTTTCTGCGTCGAAGGTCGAGGATGTGTTTTTTTAATGACATAGCTAATCAGTTTTAATTAATTTTTCTGTCAATCAGTATCTGTCATTACAGATACACAGTTTATACTCTTTTTCCTGACAAATTTCAGGGTGCAAATATAATGGAAATATTTAGATAAACTATGTTGTATGACTGAAAAGCAAAAAAACGTACAAAATTATTTGAGTGATTTTTTATTAGATATTTTCGGAAAATGAATGATTGATTATGGCTAAAACAGTTTACAGTACATCTCTCATCCTGCTAAAGCCCAATGTCGTCAATTTAAACTCCACTGTATTAATAGCTCATGTTACGCAACAATGATATAGGGGAAGCACAGAGCAGAGGTTGTGCAGCACAAATACGTGGTTGTGTAACACGGATACGTGGTTGTGTAACACAAATACGTGGTTGTGCAGCACGGAGACGTGGTTGTGTAACACAAATATGTGGTTGTGCAGCACGGATACGTGGTTGTGTAACACAAATACGTGGTTGTGTAACACAAATATGTGGTTGTGCAGCACGGATACGTGGTTGTGTAACACAAATATGTGGTTGTGCAGCACGGATACGTGGTTGTGTAACACGAATACGTGGTTGTGTAACACGGATACGTGGTTGTGTAACACGGATACGTGGTTGTGTAACACGGATACGTG
>JAITVO010000297.1 GCA_031285765.1 Cytophagaceae bacterium
ATAATTTTTCAAAGAAAGGAGGCGGTGGCGATGCAGAAAAAACAGTTGGCAAAATGCTTGCAAAATACAATGGTAAACAAGTGGAATTTTTTTCAGAGAGCAGCTTTAAGAAAAATCCCGATATAAAATTTGATAATCAAACGTGGGACATAAAACTGATAGATAACGCTAATGAAGAAACAATCCGAAACTATATAAAAGATGCACGCAAAGCAGAAAATGCCATTTTTTATTGGAACAGAAACGATAAGTTAGAAGATTTAAAAAATGCCGTTGGCAGAAGCATCGGATATTTTAAAAACAAAAATAAACTTGAGGCTATGCCAAATATATATTATGTGAGCAAGGAAGGTGTGTTGAAATCTATTTTTGTAAAGTGAAAACTATTTGTTAAATAATCGCTTTTTCTTTGATATTAAAAATATATCAATTAAATTTGCATCATCATACAGGACGAATTGTCAAGGCATATATCGGGTTCAAATCCCGAATCGTTCACGGGGATAGGTTTAAAGGGGAGCAATCCCCCACCGTTCTCCACCTAAGTTCGGGCATTCAATAATTTGGATGCCCGAAGCTCTTTTTACCCACTCTCGAAGCAGAATTTAACCGATAGCGTATAAAGCAAAGCGGTGGAAATACAGGCATCATACAGACTTATAAAAGATTTATATTTCAAAAATGGTTTTATCATCAAAAATATTTTTGAGAAAACATTTGTTTTTCAAACGTATTTCTATTATATTTGCGGCGTGCGTATGAAGAGATGCGCGGCATAACTTGTCGGAAACACCATTGCTCTTGGTTTTTTAAGTTCGCTTGGTAGCCTGCATACGCTCTTTGATGCGTGCAGGCTATTTTTTTGTAAAAAGACATGCATGACTGTGAGACACGTAAGACATGCAAGAACGTAAGACACGTAAAATTTTTTTCTTACGGTCTTACACGTCTTACCATCTTACGGTCTGATAAAAAAAACAAGAGTTATGAAGAAAAAGATTTTCGCAAGGTTGAAAACGAAAGCAGCTTCGTTCGGTTTCAATAGGGATGAATTAACAGGTATCGCAGCAAACATTGCCGATAACTTTGATTCGGAAGAAGCTACGGATGAGGATATTGACGCGCAGATTGACGCGGTGATGCCTCTCCTTAAAGTCGGACAGCAGCAGGCGCAAAGAGTTATCAAAGCCTCAAAAACCACTCCGACTGCAAACGGTAACGATGATGTCGACAACAACGCATCGGTAACGGAAAAAAATCAGAAAGAAACGGACGACAACAGCAAAGCCACTCCCGAATGGGCAAAAGCAATGATGCAAACCATCCAGACCCTTAGCTGTGAAGTAACCGCCCTGAAAGGCGACAAGGTTACTCATAGACGCAAAGACAGGCTCGAAACCATGCTAAAGGATACAGGCAAGTTTGGTGAACGGACGTTGAAGAATTTCACGAAAATGAAATTTGAAAACGATGAAGAATTTGAGGAGTTTTTGACTGATGTGCAGCAAGACCTTGACGACTATAAGCAGGAGTTGGGGGACGAAACTTTATCGACCGTAACAAAGCCTGTTGGCGGCGGCGACGATAAGACGAAAAAAGAAAAGCCACTGACCGACAAAGAAGTGGAGGATATAGTGGCTGGAATTAGTTGACGCCTCAATTAAAAATTAATAATTAAAAGTTGATGATGAGAAAGTTTGTTTTTTTATTGACAATGTCAATGATGCTGTTCGCAGAAATGGCGAGCGCAAGTGTGATGCAGGTTAAAAATATCCAGTATTATACGGATGTTGGGCTTGCACCTGCGATAATGGATGTGCAAGCATCTGTGTACAACATGGCTTTTGAGCCTGTAACAATGAGTTTTAATCTGTATTCAATGGAATACGGCGCTATGGAGGACATCCCTGTATGCGTTGCTGAATTTAGCGACGTGGGACTAAAGTCATACGATACATTAATTCCATCGGAATGCATTACAACGCTAAACTACTTTGCCGGAAATTACAATATAAAATACCGGTACGGCGGATTGCGATGTGAGTATATTGTATGAAACAGGGGGCGAGGGCAAGCCTCGCTCCCTACGGTTAACTTTTAAAAAAAAAAGATATGGCAGCATGTGATTATTTGATTGCGCAGGACATCCTTTCGGACTGCGACAATCCGTCAGTTGCGGGAATAGAATCGGACGGCGTAATTATCAACCGGAATGATATTGATTTTGCGGCATCCGAACTGGACGACACGCGTAAAAATGTGGTGAAAACCATTGCCCTGAAAACGGGCAAGCGCGGGTACAAGATAAGTGTTATCGGCGGAACTCCGTTTAACAACACGCAAATCACGCTTAGTGTAGGCACTAACCGCAACACATTCATCAATGATTTGGCGTTTATTATCCTCGACAACTCGCCCGATTTGGCGGAGAAGGTACTCGACCCGCTGGCAAACGGACAGTTTGTAGCTGTTTTTGAAAACAAGTTCAAGAATACTAACAAGTCCACCAACGCGGGCGACAACTCCTTTCAGATTATGGGGTGGTATCAGGGATTGAAGGCTCAAACGCTCGAAAATGTGAAATATTCGGAAGACACAGTGGGCGGATGGGGTGTAATGATTCAGGAAACAGGTAGCCCAAGGGCGGCAATGTTTCTGTTCGATACGAGCTATGCAACAACGCAGGCGGCAATGACGGCGCTCACCAATCCGGTTGCAACTCCATAAATTATTATGGATGACCTGTATAACATATTTACGGAGTTGTACGGCAGGCGCAACAGCCTGTCGCACTCCGATAAGGAGTTTATAAAAAAAACGTATCTCGACCGGTACAACGGCAGGATGTCGAAAACATGCAATCAGGCGTATGCCGATGCCATTACGCACATCCTGATACGTTTACGGGTTGAAAACAAAACATTTACGACAATGGAAAAGTCAAATTATTTATTGAAAAACGGCGTTATTATAAACAGCGCTGA
>JAITVO010000311.1 GCA_031285765.1 Cytophagaceae bacterium
CATAATTTCGTCGCTGTTGCAGGCGCCGTTCAGTGCAGTGCTGATGTCGGCAAGTTTAGCGGCATAAGTTTTTAAATTTGACATGTTTAGCTCAATTTATTCTGTTAATTAAATTACAGTTTATTACTCTTATGTATGTTTTACTTTCAATTCGTAACTAATTGCACAACCATTTGTCCATGCTGCACAACCTCTCGTCCATGCTGCGCAACCTCTCGTCCATGCTGCGCAACCTCTCGTCCATGCTGCGCAACCTCTCGTCCATGCTGCGCAACCTCTCGTCCATGCTGCGCAATCATTTGTCCATGCTGCACAACCTCTCGTCCATACTGCACAACCTCTCGTCCATACTGCACAACCTCCCATCCATGCTGTAGAACCTCCCGTCCATGCTGCAGAACCTCCCGTCCATGCTGCACAACCATTTGTCCATGCTGCGCAACCATTCTTTGAGCCTCCAAAAGCAACGGCAAAAGTATATATTTTGCAGATTTATAAGGCACGATTTTTATCATATTTTACAATGAAACGCAGATTATACTCAAACAAAAATGGTTTGCAAATAACAGAGTATTCCATTGACAAGGGGATTAATCCCCTTGTTGTTGCTTTTATTTGCAAATCAATTCTGTTTGGGTATAAATAAACACCTGCAAGGGCGGAAAATATTCCGCTCCTGCGTGCGTGTAATATTAATTTTATTGTTGTAAGTACTCAACATAAATTAATTGATATAATCTTTTACCACAAAGTTCGCAAAGAACACACAAGGCTCACAAAGACATAGTGTCCTTTGTGAACAACTTTGTGCTCCTTGTGGTTTACTTTTAGTGTAAATTAATTTTTGATTCATACTTATTCGTCATTTCATTATTTATTAAACACAGCCTTTCACTCGCCTCCTTCACCCATCCCTATGGTGAAAGCGGGGGCAATACTTTCAATTTTGCAACCTGTTTCTTTTCCTGCAAAGGCAACGGCAAGCAAATTTACTTTGTTTGTTCCGTCAAGATAACTGTCGTAATAACGGTGTTCATGAATCTGCGCCATTGCGTTGTCAAGTAGCTTGGGAATGCTGTCGTCGGCAACTTCTTCCTGTGCAAGATATTTCAGCTCGGCTATTACAACATAATCGTCCCATTTACAAATGGCGTTGATGCTGCCGGCGATGGCGACAATTTCGGACTGTACTTCAAACCCCAGCAATTTTATCCACAACAGGAGTAGCGAATGATACCATGTTTCGCGCGGAATGTTGAACTGGCAGGGGATGTTCGCAAACATTTGCCGCATACTTTGGCGAAAGCCTTCTTCGTCGCATTCTAATAGCTGTTCCTGCATTTTATTTTTCAAAGAACCGGTTTGCCCTGCCGAACAGCCGGAATACTTGGTGAGCAGGTCCGACAGAAAGGCGTCGTGTATCTCCATGTTGGGAATACCCAGTGTATAGTTTTCCATCATGCTTATTCTGTTTGTCTTCGTGGTTTTCACCGTAAGGTAACCGGTTTGAAACAGAAGCGGCAGGGTGTCGATAGCGTCGGGGTCAACGCTGTTGAAGCCCATTGCTCCTGTAGTTACGGGCTTCAATACCGGCGATAAATCGGTATTGTTCAGAAGTTTGATTAAGAATGAGGATGTGCCGGTGGCAGACCAGTAAGTATCGAACTTATTTTTGTCGAAAAGCATCAGTGTTGAAAATGGGTTGTACACCATCGAAACTCCATCCCACGAATAACCGCTGTAAGTCTGTTTAATCTGTGTCATTACCGCCAGTTTTTTGATTTTCCGCGCCGCCATTAAATCCGAAATCCGATTGTCGAAATTCAGTTCCAGCTCTTCCTGTGTGAAGCCGCAAATGGTTGAATAGCGGGTGTCGAGCGTAATATCGTTCAGATGGTTCAGTCCCGAAAAGACGGATGCTTCCGAAATTTTTAATACGTCGGTAAGAAACACAAACCGCAGATGCTCGCCGGACGCTTTGAGCACCTGATAAAATGAACGCAGAATATTACGGTTGGCGCTGGCTGTTGCAGGGTTGTCCAGATGGTCGATGACGGGCTTGTCGCATTCGTCAATCAAAACAACAACCTGACGATTGTACTTTTTATGCAACTTCATAATCAATGATTGGAAACGAAGAGGCAACTCCAAACCATCTGCAATTATTTCATGTTTTATTGCTGTTTGGTCAATAAATTCGTTCAGCGAGTTTATCAATGCCTGTGGCGTGTTGTAGCTTCCAGCTCCGTCGAAATCCAATCGTATCACAGGATGGTTTATCCATTCTATTTTGTCGTAAATATACAATCCTTCGAACAGCGATTTGTTGCCCAGAAATGCTTCTTCGATGGCGCTTATCAACAACGATTTTCCGAAACGGCGCGGACGCGAAAGGAAATATACATTTCCTCCACTACTCATTAAGTCAAGAATATGGTGCGTTTTATCAACATAAACACATCCGTTTTCTCTCAACTTCCTGAAACTTTGTATTCCTATCGGCAACTGTTTCGTAATAACTTCACTTTTGCCTTTCCCTTGCAGGGAGTTTCCTTTTGTCTTTTTCACTGTTTTTTTCATCTTCATATTATTTTTATCCACCTCCTTCACCCTTCCCTGCGAGGAAGGGTGAAGGAGGCGCTTTTTACCGTTTAATATAAACACTGCCTTTGGCAACTCGACTGTCGTTTTCGTCGTATTTCAGTATGTAATAATAAGTGCCTTCGGGCAATGTGTCGGCGCCAAATACGCTTACGTTCGATTTGCCGTCCCAAGTGCCATCGTATGGTTTTTTGTTATAAACGAGGCTGCCGGAGCGGTTGAATATCGACAGTTCGCAGTTCGGATAATTCTCCAATCCCTGAATAACCCAGAAATCATTAACACCGTCGAAGTTTGGTGAAAATGTTTTCATAATGGGCGTCGAAGTACAGTCGGCGATGCCGTCGCCGTCGCTGTCGCGGAGTGTGTCGCTTATGCAGGCATCCGTAATGCCCGATTCTTCGCTATCGGTAATGCCGTCGCCGTCGCTGTCGGTATCCAGATAATCGGGTATGCTGTCGCCGTCGGTATCGGGAAAATCAGTTGCTTCAAACGCTAATTTCGGAGTAAGCATGTGCAAGCCTTTCTCTACAAAATCGGGAATACCGTCGCTGTCGCTGTCAAGCGGTTTTATCTGTATAAAAACGGTATCCTGCACACAGCCGCTTTCGATATGCGGGTCGCATACGCGATAAATAACGGTGTCGATATTACAACTGCCGGTTGTTTTGTTGCGATATGCGCCAGGGGCAGCCGTATAGGTAAACTTTTCGCCGGACTGCAGCGAAAACCGTCCCGAAGCCGAGGGCGAAGCAGTTATCTGCGAAAAGGTCAGCAGTTCGTATTCAACTTCAAAAACATTGTCGAGAATATTGATTGATATTTCGGTATCATCTGTAATCTCCATAAACAGGGGCGAAGTGCGGGGCGCATCGTTTACGGGATTCACGGTGAGCGTAATGGTTGCGCGGGCGCACACGCCTGCAAAGTCGCATATTTCGTAAACAATGGCGTCGTCGCCAAAATAGTCGGCATCGGGTGTGTAAGTGATGTATCCGTCGGGCGTTGGTAGCGCCGTGCCGTGCAGCACGCTAACGGGAGCGCCGTCTTCATCCGTATCAATTACTTTGAGTGAGGCTGTATTGACGTCATCCATGCCATTGGGGTCGTCCACACTGTCGAGAATGTAAATTCGCGTTGGTGTATCTTCGTCTAATTTAGTTACGATGTCGTTTGCTTCAATTGGTCCGTTTCCGGCGATAACAAAAAGTATAACTTCGGCGCTGTCGCACAGGTTTTCGGTATCGCAAATTGAATACCGGAAACTGTCGGCTCCAAAATATCCTTCTTCGGGAAGGTAAAAAACGGTTCCATCAGCCTGCGGCGTAGCTTTGCCATGCAGCGGCGCACGGGTTACTTTTACGGAAGCGGGATTCAGATTGCCATCGCGGTCGTAGTCGTTAGCAAACACATCAAGCGATAATCCTTCGGGCGGAATGGGGTTGTATGCATCATTATTAGCCACCGGCGCAATATTGATGGGTGTAATGGTGAGGTAAACGTATGCCTCGCTCCATGCTCCAGCAGCGTCAATAAGGCGATATTTCAGCGAATCTTTTCCGTTAAAGTAAGCGTTGGGCGTGTAGAGAATGTGGTGATATTCCTGAACAAATGCCGCCATGCCGTTTTGGGGCTCTTCTACAATAGTAATGTTGAGAATGCTTGTACTGTCGTCCACATCGTAATCGTTTGCCAGCACATTCAAAATAATATTGGTAGAGGCTTCCGCCAGCGTAAACTCATCGCTTACCGCAACGGGAGCATCGTTTACAGCCTGCACCTCAATCAGCAGTTTTGCCTGTGCATAGTAGCCGCTGGTGTTGTAAATACAATATACCAGCGAGTCTTTTCCAAAGAAATCAGGGTTAGACGTATAGAGAATGGTTCCGTCGTCCATTGCTTCGGCTGTACCGTTCACAGCGCCTGTCAGTATTTCGAGCGTAGAGGGGTTGATTAAATCGTTGGGGTCTGTTACAAATTGCAGAATATTGAGATAGGTCGGCACGTCTTCGTTTGCCGAAAGGCTGCCATCAACAGCAGATGGCGCTTCGTTCGAAATCTGCATTATGATGGTTACATACGGACTTTGCAAATTGGTTTCGTCCGAAACGTTGAAGCGGAACTGGTCGTTACCCGAAAATCCAAGATTCGGAGTATATTTAATAATACCCTCTTCGTCGTTTCTTTCTATTTGTCCGTTTTGCGGATTTTCGGCAAACGTAACGGTCGAATTAACGATGTTGTTTTCGGGATCGACAAACAGGTTGCTGATGTAGAGGGAAACAGGCACATTTTCGAGCGTTGTATATTGGGTAACGGCATTAACTCTGATGCGCGGCGCATCGTCAACGGAATTTACCGTAATATAAACCGTTGCCTCATTGCTTGTAAATCCTGTTCTCGATTTAACAGTGTAGGTAAACGTATCGTTTCCATACCAGTCGGGTGCAGGCACATAATGAACAGTTCCGTCGTAAGCGGGATTAACGGTTGCTGTACCGTGTTGGGATTGATTAACAACTGTGAGCGTTTGATAATCAATGATATTCAGCATGCCATTGTTGTCGTTGCTCAACACATCAATATCTATCGCCACATCTTCGTTAACAGAACTGTTGTCGTCAACCGCCAATGGAGAAACACGAGTTACATGGAAATAAATTTTGCCGATAGAGCAGGCAGACGGCATAGGATAACCATTGTCGCAAATTTTATATTCCGCCTCGTCTTCTCCATAGAAGTTCTGATTGGGGAAATAGCGCACATTGCCGTTGGGAAGAATAAGGAGCTGACCGTTTTGGGGCGGCGTTTCAACTTGAAGCATACCCCAGTTGACGCCACCGCCGCCTGCTCCATAATTAAGGTCTGCGTTGTCGTTTACATTATTTGTAACATAAAAATCTTCCTGAACGGTTCCTTCTGTTGTATATACGTGGTAAGGCGTAGTTGCGGGCGGGTCGTTTACGGCAGTAATGGTAATACGCACATTGGCTTCGGCAGAAAGTGGCTGCGAAGCAATGCCGTTGTCAGCCGTCATGCCGTTGTCGAATATTTTGTATTGGAATTGCTCAACGCCGTTGTCGTTTGTATTGGGTGTGTAATAAATTTTTCCGTCCTGCACAACGGCTGTTCCTCTGGTTGGATTGGTAATGATTTCGAGTGTTGCGCTGTTCAGCCCGCCAATGGAGCCGTCCTTTGTATCGTTATCGTTTGCCAGCACGTCAATCATTATGGGCGTGTCCTCGTTTATTGTCAGGACGTCGATTACAGCCACAGGCGCATCGTTTACGGGGCGCACAGTGATAGTATAATTACTGCTGTGCGTCAGCTGTCCATCGGTAATGGTATAAGTACCTGTAACATCGCCAAAATAATCGGTAGCGGGCGTATAGGTAATATTGCCTCCTGCGCCTATTCGCAGCGTACCTTCGGTAAAGGTAGCTAATTGTCCCACATTGAAAACCGTTTCGTTTCCATCCACCGTAAAAGTGGCTACGGTAATGGTGTTGAGGTCGATGTCGGAATCGTTAATCAGTACGCCATTCAGGTTATTCGCCGTCATCACAACGTCTTCGGTAGCCGTATAAGTATCGGAATTGGCTATTGGCGCAGTGTTTCGTATTTCGGGCGTAATCAATACGGTGTTGTTTGTTGCAACAGGGTCTTCGGCAGGAGGCATGGCAAAAGCAGTGGCAGTGTGCGTATAAGATGTGCCCTGTGGTATTATGGTTGCCTTAATTTCGAGTGTTACCGATGCGCCAGCAGCCAGCGAGCTGATTGTCCACTGGTTATCTTCCCATGTTGTGCCCAGCGCAGGCATAGCCGCAATCTGGTCGTAGCCCGACGTCGGTATCACGTGCGTAACATACGTATCTACAGCGTCGCTCGGTCCGTTGTTGGTAAGCCGAAGTGTGAATATAATTTGATTGCTAACGGCGGGATTGTCGTTATCAACGCTCATTTCAAGGCGTAAATCGGTTTGCGGAACAGGGATCACACTGGTTACCGAAGTTGTATTATTGGCATTAATTGGGTCGTTGGTAGCTGTAGCCACTGTTGCCGTATTGGAATACGTGCCTGCAGGATTTACCTTTGCCGTAATTAGCAGCGTTTGTGTGGTATTTGCCGCCACTGTTCCCATCGTCCATACGCCTGCAGAAGTGTTCCAGCTTCCAACCGAAGGCGTGGCGCTTACAAACTGGTAGCCCGCAGTTAACTGGTCGGTAACGGTAACTGTAGCCGCGTCGCTTGGTCCCAAATTGGTTGCTGTAATGGTAAATATCACATTATCGCCTACTTTGGGCGTAGATGTACTGATGTTTTTGGAAATACTCATGTTGGCAGAAGTATTTACCGTAATAGTGTGCGAAGCAGCATTGTTGGCAGGGTTACTGTCCGCCGTAAATTGATTCTGACTGTTGGCGGTAATCTTTTTGGTTATCTGCGTATTGGGCGCCACGTTTGCTTTTACTTTGTTTCGGAAGTAAATGGTAAACGGATTGGTTGTTTCGCCGGTTACAGGGATATATGCAACGTTATGGCTGCCTGTCCAATTTTCCCAACTACTCCCTGTCAGGCTGTATTGAACAGTTTCAAATTCCTGCGCCAACTCAGGCGATTCAATCCTTACGTTTCGCGCAACGCTCGGTCCGTTGTTTCGTATTGTAACGGTATAATCAACACTGTTTCCTGCGGTAACTTCGGATGATGGATTGGCTGTTATGCTCTCAATCTGAACATCCGCCAAAGCGTGAATGGTTGTTGAGGCGCTGCCTGTATAAGTTGAAGTTCCCGAGTTGTCGCTTTTTGCAGTAACCGTATAAGTAACGGGAGTATTCAGAGTGGCGGCGGGTGCAACTCGCGCTTTTACTTTAATCGTCAACTTTTCGCCCACAGTCATTTCCGTAACGGCGTAACTGTTGCTCCATGCGCTCCATGTAATGCCGTTGTCCACGCTAAATGTGAGATTCGTGAGCGTAGTGGCAGGATAAGTATCGGTTATTAGTATATTTCGGGCGTAACTCGGACCGTTGTTCACTACGCTTATTGTATAAGTAACATCTTCGCCTGCATTAACAGTTGGCAGCGGCTCCTGCGTTACGGTTACAGCAAACGCCGCCCACGTGTTTACGTTGGTACTGACTGTATTTGTGTTATTGCTCTGATTGCGGTCTTCGGATGTTGTACTGATGGTTGCAGTATAACTTATTGCACCTGTTTGATTAGGCGGAATGGTTCCTTTTATCCACAATATGCCTGTGCCATTTGCAGCAAGCGCACCCAGCGTGTAAGTTCCCGTCCAGTTCGACCAGTTGGCATTGTCCATGCTGAATGTAACACCAGTAAGTTGCGCGGAGGGCAGCACCGAATTATCGGTAATCACTACATTCGACGCATTGGCGAATCCGTTGTTTCGGTAGGCAATGGCGTAAGTTACTTCGTTTCCTGCAACAGCAGGTGTGGGCGTCCATGTGATGCCCGATATTTGCATATCGGCAACCACTTTTACCTGCAATTGCAATGAGCCGGTGTTGTTTCCCGTAATATCGGGCGTTATACTGCTTTCGAGGCTTGCGTTGTACTGAATAGTTCCTGTTGCCGAAGGCGCAAGCGTTCCTCTAATCCATAACGTTTGATCGCCTGCTGCAGGCGTTAAAGCAGTAACGGCAAGGCTTCCAGTCCATGTTTGCCAGCTGGCTCCACCGTTGGTACTGTACTGCACATTTCCCAAAAAGGAGGTTGCATTATCCGAAATTGTTACGTTTTCAGAATTACTGGGTCCTGCGTTTTTGTAAGTAACGACGATTGTTCCTTCGGTTCCTGCAAGCACTTCGGTTATTGAAGGATGAAGTGCAACTGAAACTATTTGCAAATCGGCAGATTCTACTACGGTTGTTTCAGTCGAAGCGCTGTTGTTTGCATCATTCGGATTAGCAGTCGAATTGCTGCTAATGGTTGCAATGTAAGTAAAATTATCTTTTCGCCCCGAAGGAACTGTTCCTCTTACTTGGATGGTAAGATTGTCGGCGCCTGTTACAGCCATATTCGCAATTTGATAAAAGCCTGTCCACGCTTGCCACTCTTCGGCTTCGCTGAGGCGATACTGTCTGCCTGTTAAAAACTGTGCTAAGTTATCGCTGATGATTACGCTTGTTGAATTACTGGGTCCGTAGTTTCGGTAACTGATAGTGTAGCTTACTTCTGTTCCAGCTGCAATTGCGCCCGCAGGCTGCTGAACTACCGATACTACGCTCAAATCAGCCGAAAAATTGACATGATTGGTAACTCTTCTGTTATTGTTTGTTGTAACAGGGTCGGTAATATTGCTTCTGATATTTGCTTCGTAAGCAATGGATGTTTCGGTTGCATTGGCTGGTATTTTACCCCGTACTCTTAATGAATTGGTAGCGCCGTCTATCGCTGGAGCTAATGTGGTAATACTCAACGTTCCCGCCCATGCCGTAAATGCTGATCCGTTCAGGCTGTACTGCAAATCGGTTAAATTAAGGTTTGCCGAATTATCCGTAAGTACAATCGCGGTAGCGTTACTGGGTCCGTTGTTTCGATACAACACTTCGTACATAATCTCAGCTCCCGCTATAAACGCGTCTGACGAAGTCAAGGGCAATATTTCCAAATCAGCCAACTGCGTAATGGTAACGGTGGCAGTTTTTGAATTGTTGCCGACGCTGTTATCATTCGTAGTTCCCTGTGCAATGGTTGCCGTATTGGTAAAATTGTTTAACGTAGAAGCCGCCGGCACTCGTCCCCGAATCTGAAACGAGCCTGTAGCCATATCGTTCAAGCCATTCAACGTAAGCGAACCTGTCCAGTTGGCAGTCCACGAGGCGCCGCCGTTGACGCTGTATTCGGTTTCGGTCAATAAATTCAATGAATTGTCGGTAATGGTAATATTCCCCGCCGAATTACTTGGCCCGTTGTTTCGATACGAAATGGTATAGGTCAGTACGTTGCCTGCAAAAACTGCATTTACAGGCAATTGTGTGATGGAGGTAATTTCCAAATCAGCCCGTGTATTTACGGCTGTTGTAAAGGCTGTTGTATTGTTTCCAGTATCAGGGTCGTCTGTTGTTGGTGAAATCGAAAAGATATTGCTGAGAGCTGTTTGCACAGATGGAAGCACAGTTCCTCTTATCATCAAACTTTTTTGAGTTCCTACAGTAAGCGCTCCCGAATTGTAGGGAGTCGCCCATGTTTGCCACGATGTTCCGCCATTCAAACTGAACTCTACCGTTGTCAGCGATGCAGGCGGCGTATAATATATTGTACTCGAAGGCGCGTCGCTTGGTCCGCTGTTGCCATAATTAAAAGTGTAAGTAACTACTTCGCCTGCAACAACGCTTGTTGGATTGTTAGTGGCAGTTATTGACAAGTCGGACGACACCGTTATCGGAATGGATGCGTTTGCACTGTTGTTAGTTGTTGTCGGGTCGGTAATTCCCGCTCCAGCGGTAATGTTTGCAGTAAAACTTAATGTCCCTGTTGCCGATGACGGCACTGTACCTCGCATCCTAATTGTTTTGGCAGCGGCATTGGCTGGAAGTACACCTGTATTAACCGTTGCCCAAGTATTCCAGTTTGTTCCGTCTGTGCTGTATTGTACGCCAGTCAGCGCAGGTGTAGATGAATAAGTTATTGTAGCAGCTGAAGCGTCGCTTGGTCCGCTGTTGCCATAATTAAAAGTGTAAGTAACTACTTCGCCTGCAACAACGCTTGTTGGATTGTTGATGGCAGTTATCGAAAGGTCGGACGACACCGTAGCCGTTGCGCTTAGCGTAACATTGTTGTTTGCCGAATTTGGCTCATGAGAATCCGACTTTATAGAAGGTGTAAAAGAGAAGGATTCTGATGCGCTGGCAGTAACAGCGCCTGTTATTTTCAACACCCCCGAACTTCCAACAGGTATATTGCCAATAACAAGGCTTCCGTTCCATGCAGCAGAAGCGCTACCGTTCAACGAATATTGCATTCCTGTTAAAGCAACTGGTACGGCGCCAATGATGGTTACGTTAGCAGCGTCACTTGGTCCAATATTTCTGTAATTGATGGTATATTCCATATTGTCCTTACCCGCAATTGGTGTGGCAGGCGTACAGCTTCCCGTAATTTCCATATCGGACGATTGCGTTACAGCAATAGGGGTAGTAGTAATACTGTTGTTATTCGGGTCGGGATCGGGTGTCGTTGATGAAATTTTAGCCTCGAATGAAAGTGCTGTTGCACCGACAGGCACTGTACCTCTTATTGTCAATTTTCCCGTGTCCCCTGCTGCTAAAGCGCCAATAGCGGGCGATGTTACCATACTTCCGTTCAAATCATAAGTAACATTGCTTAAAGCAGTAGCAAAAGTATAGTCAATTACTGCATCGGTAACAGCATCGGGTCCAATGTTTTGGAATTCCAATACTATGTTAAGTACGTTGCCCGCATAAACCGACGTGGGTGCATTGCTTAATTTTATCTCTAAATCGGCGCCTTGCGCTCTGCTCATAAAAACGCAAAGCAGTGAAGCAAAAAAAAATATAATCTTTTTCATATTATGATGTAATAATATATTCATTAATAATTAGAAGAGTTTAAAGTTGTATTTGTAAACCTTGAAAATCGGGGTGTTGAACGTTAATCATACCTGTAAGAATTTTAACTCATAAAAGCGTGCAAATTATAAAACAAAAACGGCTTGTATTGCAAAATGACAATAATTAACTCCAAGTGGAGTTTGTTTTATATACCAAACTCATTTAAAATGTTTTTACATATAACGTCATTAGGCTTTTTCCATGCATAATCCTCCGATTTATATGGGGGAGTTTAGCAGTCAACTTTTTCGGAAAATGTAACAATGATTGTCCATTAAGTTAATTTTGGCTAAAACCAATTCGTCTTGCATACTCCAGCCGACGGATGGGAGATGTACTGTAAATGGTTTTAGTCAAAAACAATCATACATTTTCCGAAAGTGTATTAGTAAAAATCCGTGTTCCTTTTGAGCAGCTGTATCATCTCTTATTTCATATTTTCCAGCGTTTTCTGCACTTTGCGTTGTTCCTCTTTAATTCTTTGTATTTCCTTTAAAACAAATGAAATTTCGTATCCGTCCCTCACCGCTTCCTTGTCAAACTGCTCCATCACAATGTATGCATTTCCTTTTCCGATAAACTGCACTTTTAACAGCTCTTTCCAGTGCGTAGCAATATAATCAACAATACCGTTGTCTTTACCGTCTTTATAATTCACAACCTCCCATTTCAAATCTTGATCGTCGAACCGCCGATTGTTGAAACCGTCTTCCTCCACAACTTCCGATAATACAAACTCCTCTTTATTATAAACTTTTATCTGTTGATGATAAATCCATTTATTGCCGTGGTAACGACTCGAAATATAAAATTTCCCTGCCTGATTTAAGAATGCCCTTATATAAGTACGGTTGAAACTGTTTTCGGGCTTTTGCCGTTTATGTATCAATATTTTGTCCGAACCATATTCGTCCGACACAGTAAAATTGTTCATCATAGGAGCCAGCAGCGCTTCCTGAGCTTTCAACATGCTGTCGAGATATGCAAGGTTGCGTTCCTGCTCAATTACATTCAACTGTTTCAACATGTTTTTTGCGCTCAATACGTATTCTGTTTGGTCGCCAAAACTTTGGATTAAGGTGTCTAATTTCAATTTTGCAAGATTGTAATTGCCTGCATCAGCCATTTTTTCAATCTCCATCAAACGGTTTTTCGCAAGTTCTTCGCGCGAAATTTCCCCTCCACAACTCCAAAAAAGAGTAACCGACAAAAAGTATAATAGTTGAATCTTATTCATAACGGTTTTTTGCTGTTAATAACAGCGAACAAAGGTATGAATTTAATAGATTCGTGCTTTCGGTTTCGCATATAAGATTCATTTATTAAATCAAAAAAATGTTTTAGCAATTCATTTTGCAGTTTTTGGGCTCGTACAACCTGCATGTCTTGATTGTGGACAACACTAATTTTTTGTGAATATATACAACTTATTAACTCATGTTACACAGTATTACTTTTGATAGCCTTTTCAAGGCTGTTTTGCGTAACATGAGGTATTAAAAACTTACTTGATGGAGGCATCATTAATTTTCAACTCTTCATTCAAATGTGTTGCCCCTGCGGGACTTTGCATACCGCATAATCTTATCCTGTTTTAATATTACTGATAGCGGTTTAGTATAAAATGGCAAAAAAAGAAAACCGCTGGATGATTTCCAGCGGTTTCTCTGTAAATTATAATACGCACTATTACTTTGTTACTTTTTCCAACCGTTTCATAACGGAAAAGATAAAGATGGCGGACGCCAAACAGCAACCAATACATACTGCCCAAACACCCCAAAGCGGAATTGAACTTTCCCACAGTTTGCCAATAACCGACGTTAAATAGTTACCTATTGCTGTGGCTGCAAACCAGCCGCCCATCATCAAACCTTTGAGTTTCGGGGGAGCTACTTTGGTAACAAACGAAATTCCCATCGGACTAAGGAACAGTTCGGCAAATGTAAGTGTCAGATAAGTTCCGATTAGCCAGTTGGGCGAAACAAGCGTGTCGCTTACACCGCCAACCGACTCCAGTTCGGCAGGCGAATTTAATCCAAACGAAACAACTGCCAGTATTGCAAAACCGGCGGCAGCAATAAACATCCCGTAACCGATCTTTTTGGGTGTGGATGGTTCTTTTCTCATCTTTGCCAGCCATGCAAAAATAGCTATCGAAAATGGCGTTAATGCAACCACAAAGAATGGATTGAAGTGCTGAAACATTTGAGGTGCACTTTCAACTTGGGGTTCCATATTCATGTATCGGTAAGCAAAACCGGCAACGCATAGCGCTAAAATGCCGGCAGGAATTAACTTGCCCATCGACTCCTTCGATTGAAAAATACTGAATATGGCATAAATCGCAACCGCAATCAGAGCAAGATTGAATACATCAAAACCGATTCTTGTCCAGCCTTCCACAAACTTTTGCGTGTAATCGCGGGCAAAGAATGTCATGGTCAAGCCGTTTTGATGAAACGACATCCAGAAAAAGATAACAACCGCAAAAACAAGTCCCAAAGCCACAATTCTGTCCTTTGTTTCTTTTGGCGAAATGTTTTCGGCTACAGTGTTTGCCGACTGTGGCTTGGCTGCCAGCTGTTTTGCATTGACGTCGGCATGTTTGTACAGTTTTCGCGTCGATACATAAATAAGCATTGATACAACCAATGAGATACAGGCAACACCAAATCCATAATTGTACGAAGTTGAGAGCTGGTCGATGTAATGCTGGCTAAATGCAGCCAAGTCGCCGTTAAACGATTGCGCGCCTGCCAGCTCGGTCAGTTTAGCCGTACCTACAGCATCAATGGTACCATTCAAAAACTGGTGTGCAAGCGCCGGAATATTGGCAACATAGCTTAATCCCTCTTTTGCCATAAAATAGTTCATCACCTTTGTTGCAGCGGTAGGGGCAAACATGGCGCCGATGTTAATTGCCATATAAAACAGGCTGAAACCCGGGTCGCGACGTTCTCTGTACTTGGGTTCGTCGTACAGATTACCTACCATCACTTGAAGATTACCTTTAAAAAGCCCTGTTCCCAGCGCAATGATAACAAGGGCGCCAATCAGTACAGGCATCCCCATTCCGGGAATAGCTATCAAAACATAGCCCACAAACATAATGATAATTCCGACGAACACGGTTTTTCCGTACCCCAGCCATTTATCGGCAATAAAACCGCCAAGAACAGGCAGAAAATAAACTAAAGCTAAGAAGCCTCCAAATAAATCACTTGTTCTATCGGCTGACAGTCCGAATTTAGCTTGCAAAAACAGCGTAAATATTGCAAGCATGGTATAATACCCAAAACGTTCACCCGTATTTGCCAACGCAAGGGCATAAAGTCCTTTAGGATGATTTTTAAACATAATTCTCTACTTTTAAATTATAGTTGATTAATTCATTTTTTTAACGCCGCAAAGATATTCTTTTTAAGATATAAAATACATGAGCACGCTCATAAAATTGAAAATTAAATGTGGAAAGTTGGAAATAAAGGGAGAGCTGAGACGTGAAAATTAAGAACATTTCACTCTTTACTCTCAATGCTGCACAGCGGGATATAACAGTATATTTGTTCGACACATGCCAAAAAAAACTTATTTTTTTGTTTTATACTTACAACCCTCCTTCATAATCCCTAATATTACATCGTAAATGTTTTAGTTTTTAACTCATAATTTTTTAATACACCATGGCAAGATTAAATGGCAAGATTAATAGAGATTATGTCAAATTGTTTTCATAGTGGAATGGTCTTGTTTTTAGCCTAAAATTATGCAGGGCAGCACAGGACAGGAAGATTCTATCCACGAAATTATTTTTACGCAACCTGCACTCGTCTTTC
>JAITVO010000277.1 GCA_031285765.1 Cytophagaceae bacterium
CACATAAGTAAGTACTCAAATAAAATTGATTTGCGAACAGAAGCAACAATGGGGCATGCCCCATTGCCGATGCAGGATAATGTGAATTAATTATGAGCACTTGCTTATATAAATAACGACACAAATGAAGTACTAAAAATTTACCTGCATATAGAAATAAATATCAGCAACTATTGCACGGCACAAAAATACAACTTTTCTTACAATAAGAAACTATAAGATTGAAAAACAGGGCAACTGCATCAAATTTTGATCAGTTTTTTGAGGTATCCTATATCTAATGCTACCTTATACAGCCTCTTTTTGAGTCCCAGCTTATTTTTCTGTTCCGAAACGATATGCATTGACATTTTTCTCACGGCAGAAAGGTTTTGCGAAGCATAATATCCTGCCCCTGCTCTACATGTGTCCTCCTTGAAAGTGACGCCCAAGTGCCAATGCAATTGATTCTCAATGCTCCAGTGTCATCTGGCAAGCGCATCAAAGTAAGAGGCTTTTTCCTGTTTTTCATCACTGATATAGTAATGTGTCTCTTGCGTTACTTTTCCCTGAGTTTCCCGCGTGGATTCCATACGAATGAGAGTACTCAAGTTTTCCATGCAACCAAATACTCTTCCAGCAAGCACCCCTGTGCCGTGAGTATGCTGCATTCGCGTGTTTCAATGCGCCCGTGACCGGCATCAAGTATTTGATGGATATCATGTTCATGATGTACTTTAAAAGCACATTCCACATCCTCAGACAATGACTTTTGGTTTGTTTTCAAAGCCAGCAAGGTAATGTCCCTTTTTCTCCACAATGAGTTTCGCTATCTCACGTTGTGCACCACCCATCGCACCAATTGAGATGACGGCATTCTCTATATCTATATTATTCAACACATGTGGAATGGCTGTAATTTCATTCGATTTGTCTTCCACTTTTTCCTGAGCAATGCAAAAACGGTTTTCGCTTCCCCAAGCATTTATCAGGTATATACCTTGATTGCCACGGGTTGCAGGAGAGACCTCGCGTTGCTTTTTGCCATCTATCGCGATTTGCTTTTGCGACAGGTCTGAAAGAGTGGAGCGACCATAGCAGCGATGGCAGTTCTCCAATTCTTCAGGGCAAATACTCTTTTAAACACGTTCAAAGGTATCTGATGAAGGTACGCTATTGGGCAGAAACTGCGTAATTCATAATCTTGATAATCTTGTAAAAATCGTGGTTCAAGGCACATAACGACTGTAATTGAGCAGCCTTTTGTCTTTATATGGTGTTAAAATTTTTCACACTCAATTCACCACTTTCGACTAAAATAATTATCTTTGCGGGCAAAATCAAACGATAAAATATTTTGAAATTAACTGCTAAAACATTTCTCGGACTGGAGCCTGTTCTCGAAAAAGAGTTGAAAAACATGGGCGCATCCAACATTAAACCCGTAAAAAGAGCTGTAGCTTTCGAAGGAAACAAGGAGATGCTCTACAAATGCAACCTGCACCTGCGCACAGCAATTCGCGTACTCGAATATGTTACCTCGTTCGACGCGCAAAACGAAAACGAACTTTACGAAAAGGCAAAACTTTTCGACTGGGCGCACTATCTCGACGTGGATAATACTTTCGCCATCGACTCGGTGGTTAATTCCAACATATTCCGTAACTCGCAATACGCGGGACTGCGGCTGAAAGATGCCATTTGCGACTTCTTTCGCTATAAAACGGGTAAACGTCCTTCTGTTGACCTCAAGCAGCCAACCCTCCTTATCAATCTGCACATTGCCGAAAACAAAATCACGATTTCGTTCGACAGTTCAGGGCAACCGCTCAACCGCCGCGGCTATCGCACTGGTGAACACGAAGCGCCTATCAACGAAGTGCTTGCGGCAGGCATGATTCTGCTTTCGGGATGGAGCGGCGAAGTGAATTTTATGGATATGATGTGCGGCTCGGGCACTATCGTACTCGAAGCAGCCATGATTGCGGCAAACATTCCGCCCAACCTCAAACGCAACGATTTCGGTTTTATGCGATGGCGTAATTTCGACGCGACGCTGTGGAACAAAGTGGTGAACGAAGCCAAATCCGCCATTAAAACGCCCGAAATACGAATATCGGGGAGCGATATATCGATGGAAACCATCGATATAGCACGACAGTCGGCGCTTGATTTTGGATTGAAACAGTATATCGACTTCAAAGTAGCCTCCTTTAAGGAGATGCGTCCCGTCGGGCGAAAAGGCGTACTTATTATGAATCCGCCCTACGACGAACGACTGAAGGTTAATCTGGGCAAACTCTACAGCGATATTGGCGACAAACTCAAAAAGAGTTTTGCAGGTTGGGACACGTGGATTATCAGCTCCAGCTTCGACGCCCTCGAAATTACAGGACTGAAACCCGTTGAAAAACACACGCTACTGAACGGCTCGCTGGAGTGCGGATACTGGAAGCTGAGTTAATTGAAAGTTGAAAATTAAGTAAAAAAGAGAAGTAATGGTTACAACATTAACCATTGACCATTAATCATTAATTAAAAGATGAGCAAAGTAATTATTAGCAGTTTTGAGGAACTGGAAAAACTTGTGGGACACGAATTGGGTGTGTCCGGTTATCATCAATTTACGCAGGAGCAAATCAACCTGTTTGCCGATGCAACACTCGACCATCAGTGGATTCACGTAGATACGGAGCGAGCCAAAAATGAGTCGCCTTTTGGCGATACCATTGCACACGGCTACTTGACGCTTTCGATGCTACCGCATTTGTGGAATCAGATTGTGGACGTACAAAACTTGAAATTGCAGGTGAACTACGGCATTGAGAAGTTTAAATTCAACCGTCCCGTTTTGGTAAACGGCAGAGTACGCCTTGTTGCAAAGGTTATCAGCGTTGTTAATCTGCGCGGCGTAACCAAAGCCAACATTGGCGTTAAACTCGAAATAGAAGGCGACAAAAAACCTGCCTACGAAGGAGAGATTGTGTTTCTGTATCACTTTATGTGATACCCAACCGTTGTCTATAATATTTTTAATATTATCAACGTTAGGCATCAGTTCAAAGAGCATGGTTAAAAAAAATAATTTGATGCAATTTTCCTGCAAAAGAATTACTTTTTGATATTGTTACAAATAAATTCTCTAACTTTGCAGCCCGTTTTTTATTGGTAATAAATAGCAATCCTAATAATAATTTGAATGGAAACATTAGATAAAACAGCTGTGAACGAATTGTCGGTAGAAGATAAACTTCGTTCGCTTTTTGATTTGCAGAAAGTATCTTCAGAAATTGACAAGATTAGAACTTTAAGAGGTGAATTACCTTTAGAAGTTCAAGATTTGGAAGACGAAATTGCAGGTTTGGAAACGCGCATTTCGAATCTCGACGGCGAGGTTAAGAATATAAACGATAACATTCTTGCAATGAAAAACAAAATTAAGGATGCTCAACTTCTTATCAAGAAATACGAAGCCCAACAGTCGAATGTACGCAACAACAGGGAATTTGATTCTCTTGCCAAAGAAGTAGAATTTCAAACGCTTGAAATTGAGCTTTCTGAAAAGCGCATTAAAGAATTTAATGCAGAGATGAAAGCTAAGCAGGAATCGTTGAGCGCGTCGAAAAAACACATGGATGGACGTAAAGAAGATTTGAAAATCAAAAAATCGGAACTGAGCGAGATTATTTCCGAAACGCAAGTGGAAGAAAATCGCCTTAAAGAAAAAGGCAGAGAAATTGAAAAATATATTGACGATCGTATTCTCACTGCTTTTAAGCGTATTCGCAAAAACGCCAGAAATGGCTTGGCAGTTGTAACTGTTGCCCGCGATGCTTGTGGTGGTTGTTTCAACAAAATACCGCCTCAACGTCAGTTAGATATTCAGCTTCGTAAAAAAATTATTGTTTGCGAATATTGCGGAAGAATATTAGTTGACAATGAATTATAGACAGAAGACTCTTTTGTGATTAATATTGTTCATCGTATAAAAACCCGTCTGCATACCCGAATAAGCAGACGGGTTTATTAATGATTAGTTACTACCATTTTACTTCCCTTTCTATAGCAATTTTGCTTATTTTGTACTATCTGCTGCATGATGTTTCAATGTTCTGTTAGGAACATAATGTTGGTAAAAATTGAAATCACCTCTCTATT
>JAITVO010000312.1 GCA_031285765.1 Cytophagaceae bacterium
AAACCACTGACATGCTGTTGCGGGTTCCGGTACCGATTTCCGCAGCAATGGATAACGCGCCGATGACAAATGCCGGTTCTGTCCGCAATCGTGGGGGCGAACTGCTGATAAACCATAAAAACACAATCAACCGGTTCCGCTACGAAGTGGGTTTTAATGTTTCCTACATTCAAAACGAGGTAACCGGTTTGGGAACAGGCAACGAACCTGTTTGGGGCGCCTATCTGGAAGAAGAGCAGATTGTTGATTTTGTAACTAAAACAGCTGTTGGACGTCCCATCGGCAGTTTCTTCGGCTATGTAACCGACGGCATTTTCAATACATTTGAAGAAGTGCAGCAAAGCCCGCAGTACGAGCCGGGCAAAAGCCAGTTTGAACAGACAACCCTTCCGGGCGATTTTCGTTTTAAAGACCTGAACGGCGACGGACGCATTACGGCTGAAGACCGCACCTATCTGGGGTCGCCACTGCCCGATTTTGTATTTGGTATTCCTTTGATGTTCAGCTATGCAAACTGGGATTTGAATATATTCCTTCAAGGACAAACCGGCAACAAGGTTTTCAATGTGATGGAATACTACCTGAACAGTGCAAGGGGCGGTAACGTTTATGCCGACCTGCGTGACCGTCACTGGTCGGGACAGTTGGAGGGGATGGGACGCGAATTTTTTGAGTTGAATACGGATAATATTACCGTACCCGACCTTCGCAGCAACAGTAATGCGCGAAATTTCAGATCTTCTGATTTCTTCGTCAAAGATGGCTCCTATCTCCGTATGCAGGAAGTCAGGCTGTCGTACAATTTCAGCAAAAGCGTAACATCCCGTCTGCGTTTAACCGATTTAACCGTGTATGCAGGAGCCTATAACCTGCTTACTTTTACGCGCTACACAGGTTTCGACCCCGAAGTGGGAAAAATATCCGAAACCGAAGGTAATAACCTGAATATGGGTGTTGACCACGGAAATTATCCGCAGGCGCGTTCGTTTAACATTGGAGTTAAAATAACCATGTAATTAAAATAACAGTAATTATGAAGATAATATTGAGAATTGTGGCATTCAGTTTCGCACTGGTTTACCTTGCCGGATGCAGCGATTTTTTGGATAAAGATGTACTGGGCTATTCAACCGAAGAAAACTTTTTCGATACCCAGTACAAATTGCAAACCGCCTTAAATGGAGTTTACGACGTATTGCAGTCCGATATGTTCAATCAGTGCGACTGGCGTTTTGGCGAAGCCACTGCCGACGATGTATGGGGTAACGACGAAGGCATGGGGAGATCCATGGGAGAGTTGGTACAGTTCCGGTTTAAAACCTCTAACGAATGGATACGGAACAGATACGAAATTAATTACGAAGGCGTACACCGTGCCAATCAGGTTATAGCCAATGCGCACAAAGTAAAACTGGCTATTTATGATGAACCATCCATCAGAGGCATACGTGAAATTCTGGGGCAGGCCAAGTTTCTGCGGGCGCTGTTCTATTTCAATCTGGTGAAGACTTATGGCGGTGTGCCTATCCGTCCGGAAACTGAAACGATGTCCAAGTTGATTGTTCCGCGCAGTACGGCTGCCGAAGTGTATGCCTACATCGAAAAGGATTTAAGAGAAGCGGCTGTGATGCTGCCAGCTATATTTACAGATGCGAATGCGGGAAAAGCAGGCGAAGGCGCTGCTGTTGCGCTGTTAATGAAAGTGTTGATGTATCAGGCAACACCGGGCGAAAGGTCGGAGAAGTGGGAAGAGATGATGCGTCTGGGCGAGTTTTTTGTTGATGGCAAACCAATGAATTACGGCGAAATTCTCAAGTTCAATACCTATCAGGAAGAGTGGAACGACTTTCGCCTGCGCCTCTGGCTCGACCATAAGGAATGGAAAGCAGAAGAAAAAGAAAAATCTTCGTTAACCACAACACTCAGGGAATTGAGTACTACCTATTCGCTGGCATACGTATCGGTTAACAATCGACAGTTAAACGATTATGGAGCAACCAATGCCTATGTTGCTCAGTTCTACTTGCCGGGCGAGTTTTGCAGAGGTTCAATATTCGAAATTACATTCAACGAATCGAAAGACGGTACCGGCGGCGACTTAAACGAAGGCGATGCCATTTACACTGCACTTTTTCCAAATAATGATATTTACGGAGCCAAGCCGATGTACACAAGGGAAGACATCGTAAGTTCTTTGTTCAGAGGCGACCCTCGCGTTTTGACAATTCAGGCGCACATGGCAATACTCCCCGATGGAGAGATGGCGCAGTTGGTTCCCGGATTACTTTTTCCTCTGAAATGGTACACACCATTGAAAGAAATGCCTCAATACGGTGGCGACAATGGTAAAAACAGACGGTTGATACGTTTTGCAGAAGTAATTTTAATGTATGCCGAAGCGCTGAACGAGTGCGGCGAAGGAGCGCGGGCTATGGAACAGGTGAATAAAAACCGTGCGCAGGCAAACACCATTAATGGCAGCGGAACATTGTATGTTGCCGGCGGCTACGGCTATCAGCGCGACCAGATATGGCAGGAGCGGCGAGCTGAACTTGCTTTTGAGTGGGACAGGTTTTTCGATTTGGTACGCCAGAAAAGAGCGGCAGAAGTTATCAAGGCATTTGGACTGGCTCGCGATAACAAACGGGGCTTCTATTTCCGCAAAGGTGTAAACGAAATATTCCCCATTCCGCAAACCGAAATTGACATATCGAATGGTGTGATTAAACAAAATCCGGGATATTAATGAACAGGTTCAAAGTATTTGACCTTAACTTATAAAATAAAAGGAATGAAACTTATAAAACTATTACAGGCAACAGGCATTGCCCTGTTTGTCATTTCATGTGAAAAAGAGGTTGCCGAAACGCCTGTGGCAAGTATAACCATCAATAAAACAGAGTTTACAATCAACGAAACGATGGAGATTAACTTTACAGGCGTTGCCGACCAGGTTACTGTTTTCCCTGGCGACAACATGCAGAATTACGACCTTCGCGAACAGAGCAATACGGGGCTTGTGGTAAACAAAAAACTGTTTACCTACGCCTATGCGGTGCCGGGCGTATTCAAAGTGGTGTGCGTAGCTTCCACCCATACCGAAAATGCCGCCGAATTGAAATACGACACCTGTTCGGTTACAGTTACAGTAACTGATGATGTAACCGAGATTAACCGGATTTCGTGTCCGCAAGTGCGGTACGACGAAGTATTTGCCGAAAAAATGGCTGACGACAACTGGTTGATGATATTGCCGCGCAGGATAAAACTGGGCACATCAACGCCTGCAATCAACATAGCGCGACAACGATTGCGCTTTTATATTCCATCCGATTCAACAAAAGTATCTATCGACGGGAAATCATATTCAAACACACAAAATTATGATTTGTCCGTTCCGCTGGATATTCTGGTTAAGTCGAATGCTGGAACCGAGCGTCCATACAAACTGTACACCGTTAACTACGCAGAGTTTGCATCATTCAAACTGCTTGGCGCTACCGGAACGCTGGTTCGCAACGAGTACGATTACAGTACATTCGTAATGGAAGTAACATTGCCAACGGGCACGGATGTCAGCAATGCCGTTCCTGAATTTACAACCACTGCACCAACCGAAAAGGTTTACATCGGAGATAAAGAGCAGACGTCGGGAACTTCGGCGGTTGATTTCACAAAGGATGTTATCTATCGGCTGGTTTCAACATCGGCAGATAATCCGGCGATGCAGGCTGAATCGACGGTAAGTGTAAAAATAAGGCACCAGTGAATGGAGGGAAGTGGAGTGTATTATCCACAATTTAAGAATGCAGACAGGATACATTAATCGTATGGATAGGTTATATAAAAAATGTGACTTGTATCTTAATGTAGCCTATATTATTATACCAGCGTCTTGCCGTAGTAAGACGCTGGTATTACGTTCTTGAAACGCAAGTGTTACTGTGGTGATATGCATCATTTAATTGTTGTTATCCGAGTCATTAGACAGAACTGTCACATTGGATAGACTGCTGATAAGAGAGTGATAAAATGCAGGCTTGGAGTTAACAATATGGAAGTGTTCTGTTTGATAATACTATTTATCTAAAGTTGTTTTTTACCCTACAAATGACTATTAATACAGTAATACCTTTTTTCAAAACAAATTTACTGTTCAAATGAAGTTAATACTGCTAATTTTGTGGAGAAATTTTTCAGTCTTGAAGCTGAAATTTTATTTAGTGTTTTATAATGTCGAATTTAGTGTTGTAACGAGATGAAAAAGTTAAGCAAAATCAAACTCAATCAGTTGAGTAAAGTTGAAGAGGTTGAATTAAACAACAGGGCTATGCAATCGTTGAAAGGCGGTAAGTGTGGTTTAGGTTGCGTGTTTACCAGTGATACGAAAGCTATCAGAAGTAACACGAAAGCAGATTATTGCCCCGCTTACGGTTGCAGTTAATGTTTATGGTTATAATTTGTGCAACTTGCCACGGAGGTTGAATGTCCTCCGTGGTTTTAACTGCACAATGCACAGTACACAGAGGAGTTTTAAATAGTACCCTTAGCTTCTACTATTATTACATGTTTGTGCGTTCACACCGCGTTTATTAACATGAGAGAGTGAAATTTGAGTTAAAACTTAAATAAATTATTTAAGTAAATTGATTGATATTAATATTGAATAGCAAGGCAATGCGGTCGCTTAAAGGAGGTAGGTGCGCTTTATAGTGTGTTATTTTCTAAAGAATATTACGGGTGTACGTCACCCAATTCAAGCCCAGTTTTATGAATGTTGATCAGAGTTGTTGTGGATATCAAATGGCTTCTATGCCCTTATAAAACCCAAATTAGTATATTTTATATTAAATAACATGAAAATCATTATTTCGTTTGTTATGCTGTTGTTTTGTTTTTATTTGTTTGCAGGACAAAATGAACCCAATAAAATTATGCAGACAGTATATGTCGATACGTTGCATGGAGTGATAATTCCCGACCCCTACAAATGGATGGAGGATATTCATTCTTCCGAGTTGTTAAAATTTGTGAGAGCCGAGAACAAAAAAACAAAAGCTGCCATCAAAAAATTCAGAAAGATGACGCGAAAGTTTACAAAAGACGCCAAACGGAGGCAAATTATTTCACATCCGGAGCGTGAGTTGTTTGAAAAACCGGAGGGAAACTATATTTATTATACTCAAAGAAAAG
>JAITVO010000317.1 GCA_031285765.1 Cytophagaceae bacterium
AACAAAAATGGTTTGCAAATAACAGTGGATTTCAGTTTTTAACTGTTCAGTTTTATTTATTGACAAGGGGATTAATCCCCTTGTTGCTTTTATTCGCAAATCAATTCTGTTTGAGTATAAAATGCCGGCACTCCTGAATGAACTGCCGGCATTTTGCATTATTGATTATCTATGTTACCATGCTAAGCAATTGCATGGTAACATAGAAACTTGTTCAATTGCCAAAACTTAAATGTAATTTTCTACTAATTTACATAACTACCTTCATTGTCGTGCAACATACTCTGTAATTTTTTGCGGGTAAAGAATATACGACTTTTAACTGTTCCTATCGGCAAGTCTAAATATTCTGCTATTTCTTTGTATTTATAGCCGTCTGTATGCATTCTGAAAGGAATCCGAAATTCATCGTCCAAATGGTCAATGTATTTATTCATCTCATTTACCGAACTAACCATTTCGGGAGTTTCCGAAGCATAATTTTTTTTGTATGCCATCCGAAATGCATCTTCGGTACCATCGAAAGTGCTGCAACTCTTTTGACTTCGTCTGTAATTGTTAATGAATGTGTTTTTCATAATGGTAAAAACCCAAGCCTTAAAATTAGTATTGGCAACGAATTGAGATCGATAAGTTAGAGCCTTCAAAACAGTTTCCTGCAAAAGATCTTGAGCATCCTCATCATTAGTAGTTAATGACAAGGCAAAATACAAAAGCTTCTTTTGCAGACCCAGCAAATGTTGGTTAAATTGAAAAGTTGTCATGACTAATTATTACTTGTTTTGCCGTGGCAAAAATAGCAATATAGGAGATAGCAAACCAAATTTTAGCGTGACAAAATTCTTAAATTCATAATAATTAATGTTGTCGTAATTATTTATTGCTTGTTAAACTGGCTTGTTCTGCCAGAATAACAAACTAATAAAAGTGAAAGCGATTTGTTTTGAAAGCAAAAAATTAAAGAGTGTAGTTAAAAAAATATTTGAATTTATCAGCGGAGGCAGAAAAAACTCCCACTCGTATTACAAAAACAAAATAATTCAAACAATTTATAACACACAACACAGAGAAATTGCTATAATTTGCCAAAGCTGCAGCACTTACGAACAAACTTTGAATTTTAGAATCCCAATATTCTCAATAGTGGTTTCCATTTTAGCCTTTCGGCTATTTTACAAACAAGAACAGGTCCGTATAATCCAAAAATGATGCTCAGTAAAACTGAAACAAATAAAAGATTTTCGTTTCCGGCAAGGTTATACGCCACTCGTACACCTGTTTGGAAAAACATTCCCAGCAGATAAATCTGATAATAGTATTTCCGGAAACTGGAAAACAGTGTTGGGACTGTTTTTTCGCAGAGCAGCGCCAGATAAATGAAAACTGTGATGCCGAGCAGAGAATAAGGGAGATAGAAATATTCAAATTCAAAAAAATGATATGCGAACATGCCTGCTGCCATCAAAATAAATCCTGCAACAGCAAATAAAGCGGTGATATATTTCAGTAATCCGAAGCGTGCAAAAAATATTCCGAAATAGAAAAATAGAAAATAGATAAAAACCTGCGAAATGTCGAGTACCGATTTTTCACCCGGAAAGAAGACATAATGTAAAACTGCTAAAATCAGAAGTGTCAAACTTGCTGTATAGATGTTTTTCAATGAAATTTTAAGTAACGGATAGCAGAGAAAAAATATCAGTACTGTATTTAAGAACCATAAGGTAACCCAAGGGCTATCGACAGACGGGAAAAGAAAGATGTTGATAATTTCTTTTACTGAAAATTCGGCTTCACTGTCGAAATTTGTGTACATTTCTGCTGCCAGCTTTGCAAAATAGACTGACATTGTAATGACAATATATGGAATTACGATACGGGGGATGCGTTCGCGGACGATTGAGCCGAAACTGCCGTTCTTTCTTATTTTGGTATGATATAGCAGATAGCCTGATATGAAGAAAAAGAGCGGCATCCTGAAAATAAACAAATCGTTGAAGTTATCTATATACTGTGCTGTAACTTCGTCTATTTTCATATTCTGTGTTGCATGGAAAACTGTAACCAGAAATACTGCACTTCCGCGCAAAATTGCGAGCCAGTCAATCTGTTTTTTTGTTTTGGGACGAGAATCTGTTATTTCCATTACAATTTATTCTAAATATTCCGACAATGTTAATTTGAAATTTTGATTACGAGAACTTCAAAAAATTATATACTTAGGGGCTTGCAACTGAAACAAAAACTGGGGTTTGGTAGAAACGCGGCGCGCCACGTCTCTTACGTTCGTGCGTATGGTCTGTGCGCATCCCAAACCTGAAAAATCCGAAAACCACTTTCACTTTAGTATAAAAGCGTTTCCCTCTTTCTCATCTCATACGTGAGGGAAAGAGGGAAACGCTTAAAAATCTTATTTCACCAGTCCGCTTCGGTTGAGCAGCGGCTGAATCGAAGGCTCGTGCCCGCGGAACCTTATGTAAAGCTCCATTGGAGGCTCGGTGCCGCCTTTCGAAAGAATATTGCTGCGGTAGCTTTCGGCGGTTGCACGGTCGAAAATGCCGCTGGTTTTGAAGAGGTCGAAAGCGTCGGCGTCGAGAACTTCAGCCCATTTGTAACCGTAATAACCCGATGCGTAGCCGCCATTGAATATGTGTGAAAATGCTGTGCTCATGCAGGTTCCGGCAACGTCGGGAAAGAGTTCTGTTTTTGCCATTGCGCTACGCTCAAATGCTTCTACGCTTTCGCTGACGGGTGCGGTGATAGTGTGCCAGTCCATATCGTTGAAACCAAAACTGAGCTGGCGAACCGACAAATAGCCACTCTGGAAATTGCCCGCGTTGATGATTTTATTAATCAGCGCGTCGGGAATGGTATCTTGCGTTTGGTAATGAATGCCAACTTTTTGCAGCCACTCTTTTTCGAGCGCCCAGTTTTCCATAATTTGCGAGGGAAGTTCAACGAAATCGCGATAAACATTAGTGCCTGCCAAACTTGCGTAGGTTACATTGCTCAACATGCCATGCAGCGCATGTCCAAATTCGTGAAGAAAAGTTTCGACTTCGGAGTGAGTGAGCAGCGCAGGATTGCCATCAACGGGCGCCGTAAAATTGCACACAACAGAAATGTGCGGACGAATGTTATTGCCATTGGCGATGCTCTGGTCGCGAAAATCGGTCATCCATGCGCCTCCCTGCTTCGAGTTTCTGGGATGGAAGTCGAGATAAAGAACGGCAAGATATGAGCCATCATTATCAAAAACCTCGTAGGCACGAGCGTCGGGATGATAAACCTGAATTTCGGGATTCAATTTGTAAGTAAGTCCCCACAAGTCGCCGGTAAGTCCAAAAACTCCGTTAATTACACGTTCCAGTTCAAAATAAGGCTTGGTCATTTCGTCGGTGAGGTCGAATTTGGAGGCTTTAAGTTTCTCAGAATAATAGGGGAAATCCCACCGCTGCAATTCGCCCTTGAGACCCTGCTTTGCGGCAAATGCCGACACTTCCTTTACTTCGGCTGCTGCATACGGATACGATGCTTCGAGCAACTGGTCGAGGAACATATAAACCCGTTCGGGGGTTTGCGCCATCCGCTCTTCGAGTTCGTATTCCGAATAGGTTTCAAAGCCCAGCAGTTTTGCCATTTCGAGTTTCAGTGCAGTTTGTTTCAGTATATTTTCTTTGTTATCAAGTTCGTCGCCATGATTGCATCGCGACGAATAGGCACGGTACAGCTCCTCGCGCAGCGCACGGTTGTCGGCATACTTCATAAATGCTCCATAGCTTGGCGCGTCGAGGGTAAACACCCATCCCTCCAAGCCATTATTTTGAGCGGCTGCGGCAGCGGCTTCGCGTGCAAAGGCAGGCAGTCCGCTCATATCCGCCTCATTCGTAATATGAAGTTTGTACTTAACGGTTTCGGCGAGCAGTTTTTCGCCAAATTCGACCGACAGCATCGACAGCTGGGCTGTAACCTCGCGATACTTCTCTTTAGCCTCGCCACTCAACAGCGCGCCGTTGCGTACAAAACTCCTGTAGCATTTTTGCAACAGCATTTGCTGCTCTTTTGTGAGCTGCTCAAATCCGCCCGATGCTGTAAGATTGTCGTACACCATTTTTACGCGGGCAAACAGTTTTTCGTTCAACGAAATATCGTTGCCATACTCGGCAAGTTTTGGCGAAATGCGCCGCGCTATTGCCTGAATGGAATCGTCGGTTGCTGCCGAGTTCAAGTTAAAGAAAATCTTGCTTGTGCGGCTCAACAGGCTGCCTGCATTTTCGAGCGCCACAATGGTGTTCTGAAAATCGGGAGCAGCTGTGTTATTAATGATGGCGTCAATATCTTTACGTCCGGCATCCATTGCTGCCAAAAAGGCAGGCTCAAAGTGCTCCGTCTTAATCCGGCTAAACGGTGCAGTTTGATGCAGTGTGTTGAAATCGTTCAGTAAAGGATTGTTGGTGTCCATCGTTGTTTTAGGTTTACATGAAAACACTGTTCCTGTTAAAAGGAATAAATACACAATTTTTTTTAGTTGCATAATCAAAAAAATGAATGAATAAATTGACTGTTACGTTATTCAAAACAGTGTTTGAAAAACGGGTGCAATGTTACGCAATGAATTTTGACTGTACAATGATTTTATGCAAATTTTTTAATGATATTTGCACATGTTTTTCACTCCAAAACGGAAAACATCCCCTCCCCTACCCCTTTCCCAAAAGGAAGGGAGAAAGCATGAAAGCAAAACGTTTTGCATGCAAAAAGGATTTTTGAACACGGATAACGCGGATTAAGCCGTGAAGCGCTGGCGAATATTAGAGTGAAACAAATGTCAGAATAATTGCTGCTATAATCGGCAAAAATCCATATTGTCCGCACCATCCACATTCAAAAATGCCGTTTACATTCCTGTTTTCGCTTTCGCGGATGGTTACGCGCCAGCAGTTTATGGCTGCAGGCAACGCACATAACACATATTATCGCCTGTTAATTCATAAACGGGGATGAAATATATATAAATATTTCATCCCCGTGTTATCAGCAAAAATTTGCGTTATCCGTGTCCTCTGCGTTATTTTTCAACAACCGCCCAATATTATTCCACACTCTTAGGTTTCCGTTTAGGCTGTTTCCGTTCCGATTTCTTTTTCAAACCAAGACTTTGCAACTCGTTTGAGTCTTCGCCAAACTGCGCCCTTACCTGATTCTTTGCCTGCAAAATTGCGTCATGAAATGCGTGTTCGCTCGAAATAGCATCGTCATGAGCCGCCATCAACTCTCCTTCTTTCTGAATACGAATTTTCTGTTTCATCTTCATATTCATATACATTGTAACAAGATTCTCCATCGAATAAAGCGGATTCACCGGCGAGTATCCATCAATCGTAGTCAGTGCAGTATAAAGATGTTCATCTTTCTGAAGTTCAGCTGGCGGCAGAGGTTTTGTTTCATTCTTCATAATTTCAACAGTTATTGGGTTTAACATTTAAAATGATGCTTTCACTTTGCATCACGGCGCGGTTTGCATCAATTATTGTGCCACAGTTTTTTGTTAGCATAATAAATATTAATAATTTATTAACATCACACCGAAAAATGGAACGTCTGCTCAAAACACATTATTTGAACGGGAATAACGCATTCAGCATATACTGTCGCAAATTTATCTATGGATAACAATGATGCAGATACAAATTTGTAATCTGTATGTTACCCGCTATAATCCGCGTTATCTGCGTCATCCGTACTCTTTAATGTTTTGTAGTTTGCTTTAGCCAAAATCAATCATCCATTTTCAAATGATGTTATATTGCCATCTCTATTTCCGCTTATATATACTGCATCACATTTTTGTATTCAGAATGAAAATATTTCAGTGTACGCGCATTTTATTATACTGTATTATTATATAAATACAGTATATTCTTGTTGTAATACAGTATATTCATATCACAATACAGTATATTGATATGTCATTATACTATATTCTCATCGCAATATAGCATATTGACATATCATTATAGCATATTCATATCGCAATATAGCATATTGACATGCCATTATAGTATATTCATATCGCAATATAGTATATTGACATGTCATTATGCTATATTCTTATGAGATTATAATTCATGTTGCACAGTGAATTTTTCATAACACCGTCAGGCATTTTCCCATGCATAACTTCCATATTTATCTGTAAAAAAACATGCGATAGAGTTACAAAAAGCTATAGCCGTTTCCATGTCATAAGGCTCTCAAAAAAACATACTGCGTAACATCAGTTATCAATTTTACTGTTTGCGCACTCTATGTTACAAGCGTGAAACAAATGTTCAGAGTAATTGCTGCTCAAACCTTATTTTTACCTTACTTTGCAGGCAAAACAACTTCAATAGCAATATATTTTTTCAATCCTTACCGCATTTTACATTTCACATGTTAATGAGGTAAGGCGTCTGTTGCTTTATCACGATATTAGCTACTGAGGTTGCTTAATGTGTAAAATAAAGTTTTTATGCGTTCCGTAAACAGTTGTACAAATGAATCTAACTGCTGAAAGTTTTTTGTGCATTTGCCCTCATACATCACAAAAAAAGAAATCCAATTCAAATATTTTCATTACCTTTGCCGACCAAATCAATAGAATTGTATGACAGCAACACAGCAACTCACAGCAATATCGCCTGTTGACGGGCGTTACAGGAATAAGATAGATGATTTATCGCTCTATTTTTCGGAATATGCACTGATTCGTTACCGCGTAGTGGTCGAAATTGAATATTTTATTGCATTGTGCGAATTGCCTTTGCAACAGTTGCAAGACGTGAATAAAGATATTTTTGATACGCTGCGCATTATCTACAGAGATTTTACTATCGACGATGCACAGCGCATTAAGGAGATAGAGGCAATTACCAACCACGATGTTAAAGCTGTTGAATATTTCCTGAAAGAACAGTTTGAGGCGCTGGGGCTTGAGGATGCCAAAGAATTTATTCATTTCGGACTTACGTCGCAGGATATAAACAATACTTCCGTTCCGATGTCGATTCGCGACGCCATTAACAATGTTTACCGTCCCGCGCTTGGGGAGCTGACCGACACGCTGGATGCAATGGCTGACGACTGGAAAGCGATTGCATTGCTTGCCAAAACGCACGGACAGCCCGCTTCGCCCACAAAACTTGGCAAAGAGATAAAGGTATTTACCGAACGTATCAAAAAACAGATGGCTTTATTAAACGAAATCCCCATATCGGGAAAATTCGGCGGAGCTACGGGTAATTTCAACGCACATTACGCCGCCTATCCGTCGGTTGATTGGGTAAAGTTTGGCAACGATTTTCTGAAAAACACACTGAAAATAGACCGCGAGCAGTTCACAACTCAAATTAGCAATTACGATAACCTCTCGGCGCTGTTCGACACGCTGAAACGCATCAACACAATACTGCTTGATATGTCGCGCGACTTCTGGACTTACATCATGATGGAATATTTTCGGCAGGTAATTAAGGAAAACGAAGTTGGCTCAAGCGCCATGCCTCACAAGGTAAATCCGATTGATTTTGAAAATGCCGAAGGCAACTTGGGTGTAGCCAACGCCATATTCGAGCACCTGTCGGCAAAGTTACCCGTTTCGCGTCTTCAACGCGATTTAACCGACAGCACGGTTCTTCGCAACATTGGCGTACCGGTAGCTCACACTGTTATCGCAATCAAATCGCTGATGAAAGGGCTGGGCAAACTGATGCTCAATCAGCAAGCCATC
>JAITVO010000323.1 GCA_031285765.1 Cytophagaceae bacterium
AACAAAAATGGTTTGCAAATAACAGAGGATTCCAGTTTTTAACTGTTCAGTTTTATTTATTGACAAGGGGATTAATCCCCTTGTTGCTTTTATTCGCAAATCAATTCTGTTTGAGTATATATTAATTTGTTATAATGGTTTTTACTAAAGCTATATTTCTTGTAATATTTTTTATCCAAAAAACCTTGACAGCCACCGCTCCATTGCTTGGGGATAGCATATCCTTAAATATAATAATGATTTTGGCTAAAGCCATTTTCATTGTTCATCTTTCTTGTGTAGAAGAAGGCTTAGGTGATGTTTCATTGCCATAGGCTTTAGCCTCAAAGCAACTACTTATTTGCATTAATCATTAGTCACATAAAAATTCATCTTTCAGCATCATATTCATGCGTATGATTGCTGTTTCGGCAGCGCTTGCGATGGTCTGTTCGCGGCTGTTGCTAAAGTGAAAACATTCGCTCACAACCTTGTTATTACCTGCCCACGCAATCCATACGGTTCCGACAGGCTTTTCGGGCGTGCCGCCGGCTGGACCCGCAATGCCCGATGTGGCGATTGCATAGTTGCTGCCCAGCGTTGTGCACGCGCCCAGCGCCATTTGTTCCACAACCTGCTGGCTCACGGCTCCATGCTGCAATAAATCATCATCGCTAACATTCAGCAGTTTTTTCTTTATTTGGTTTGAGTAGGCTACAACGCCTCCGTTAAAGCAGTCGGATGCGCCGGCAACCAATGTAATAAGGTGCGCAATGTATCCGCCCGTGCAGCTTTCGGCGCAACTTATTGTTGCATGTTTGCTTCGCAGCTGATTCAGAAGCAATGCCTGTGGCAGTTCGTCGCCTGTTGTTTTTATTGCGATATTCATAAATACAGTTTTAATTGCGACACAAAGTTAAGAATTAATTGATAACTCATGTTGCGCACTTGGCTTGAATTGAAAGGCGGCTGAGCCAAAATTAAGCCTTTTCAAGGCGCCCCAAAATAATTACTGCGTAACATGATTTGATAATTGAAAGTTGAGTAACTCTTCGTTTTCAACTTTCAATTAATTTGTCGCTTTTATTTTGATATAAAAACTATTTACACAATCTTTGCCGCTTCGATTGAGTATCGTAACAATATTTATTATGACAAAGCCGCAGAATATTATTTTTTTCGACGAAGAGGCGTACATGACGCTTCTTCCACTTACGTTTACCCGTCCGGCAGCCGAATTGCGCTGCGGGATTCTTACAATTACCGAAAAATGGAGTAAGAGATTACGTCTTTCTTACGGATTCAGATGCCGGCAGTATCTTTCAAACAAGTATCCTTTAACGATTGAGAGCGACAATTTGTTAATATACGGAGGTTTGCTGCCAAATGCCGAACTTTTGAAACGAATAGAAATGCTGCAACTTGGGCAGGTAATCTGCAAGGATGGAAAACAGCTTGTCGGACGCATCAGCAAAGAAAGTTACGAGGCATACGCCGGAGATATGGAAACTGCTTTTCGCGAAAAACAGGAGATTGACTTTCCGGTGAATATCATTACACGTCCTTACCATTTGGTGTCATTCAACAGAAGTGAAATTGCCAACGATTTTGAACTGATTACAGCCGGACGGAAATCGGAAGAACTAAGCACCACTGTTACAGTGGTGGGCGCTCACAAAGAACCATCGCTGCACGAGCGTATCTTTCTGGAATCGGGAGCAGTGGTCGAGCATGTGATGCTCAATCCTCAAAGAGGTCCTATTTACATTGGGCGCGACACCGTGATTATGGAAGGCAGCCTTATTCGCGGGCCTGTTGCACTTTGCAACAATGCACAAATTAATCTCGGCACCAAAGTTTATGCCGGCACTACACTTGGTCCATACTGCAAAGGCGGCGGCGAAATCAACAATACAGTTATGATTGGCTATTCCAACAAGGGGCACGACGGCTTTGTAGGCGACTCGGTTATTGGCGAATGGTGCAACATAGGCGCCGATACAAACACGTCGAATTTGAAAAATGATTTTGCCGAAGTAAAGTTGTGGGACTACCAAACCGAACGTTTCCTGAAAACAGGATTGCAGTTTCTCGGTTTGGTAATGGGCGACTTTTCGCGTTGTGGTATCAATACCATGTTTAATTCGGGAACTGTTATCGGCGTAGGGTGCAACATTTACGGAAGCGGTTATCCGCGCAATTACATTCCGTCGTTTGCACTGGGCGGATCGCAGGGTTTCAGGATGAACAACTTTAAAGAAATTTGTAAAATAGCAAGCATTGCCATGAGCCGCCGAAACGTTACATTTTCGAACGAAGACGAAGACATCCTTACCGAAATATTTAAAATAACAAAGGCGTACCGTAAGTTTTGATGTTTATATCAAACCGTTAAGTAGATGTTCATAATTATTTCACATAAGTAAGCACTCAAATAAAATTGATTTGCGAACAGAAGCAACAATGGGGCATGCCCCATTGCCGATGCAGGATAATGTGAATTAATTATGAGCACTTACTTAACAGATTATGCTGTTTGAAAAGTACCGCAGGGACGATACTGTGAGCCAAAGTATCACCCCTGCGGTATTTTACATACCACAAACATTTTGAATTGTTTGATGACGGTTTAGTATAAAGATGCATCCCTAACAGAATGCACTGTTTTCGTACATTGTATTTTCTACCGAGCAACAATCCCTAACGGGGATTTAGGCAATCAAAAATAAGCAAGTGTTGTGTTCGTTGTGGTTTGCTTTTAGTGTAAATTAGTTTTTGATACTTACTTATCAATTTACTTTCTATTGGCAGATGTTTTTGATTGTCGATAACAAAACATCCGCTACCGCCACGCATGCATTACTCATAACATCTGTTACTGTTTGTTGCTATTGATAAAAAAATCATGCAAATAATTTTTTTATATACGATAACTGTATAAGTTTGCAATCTGTTTTGGAATATACTCTCGATTTTTTATCCTATGAAAATTAAAGATGATAGATTAAACATTGTCGCTTCCACAATTTCTTCGCACAAAGTAAGAAGTCAGGAGGAGTTGTTAACGCTTTTGGAAAAAGAAGGAGTTGCTACAACGCAGGCTACACTTTCGCGCGATTTAAAAATGCTAAAAATCACTAAACAACCCGATGATGCCGGCGAATATGTTTATGTTATTCCCGCAACAGCGCCGGTACATCGTAATGAAATGCCTGCGAAAGATAATATTTTTAAAAAAGGACTTCTTTCCATTGAGTTTTCGGGAAACATAGCTGTGTTGAAAACACGTCCCGCCTTTGCAAGTCTGCTTGCTCAAATGATAGACAAATGTAATTTACCCGAAGTTGCCGGAACAATTGCAGGTATTGATACCATATTCGTTGTAAAACGTGAAAACATTACAAACGAAAAGCTGTTGAAGTCATTTTCGGTTAGTTTGAACTGTGATATTAATCTGTAACACCATCCCTCCAATTATCGGACAACAATAACTCTCCAGTCAAAATTATTAATAACCCATGTTACGCAGTATTACTTTTGATAGCCTTGAAAAGGCTGAATATTCATAACCGTATGCAAGCGAAGCGCAGCTTACGGTAAACAGACAACAGCACAGCTGCCCGCAAGGGCAGAACCTGTACTTTCACATCTGTTCTGCCCTTGCGGGCAGGGAGATACGATCATCATTTGCCGCAGGCAACGCTCCACTCGCTTGCGGTTATGAATATTCAGCCTTTTCAAGGCTGTTTAGCGCAACATGAGTTAATATTCACCCATTTTGAATATAAAAGCCATCCGCAAAAGCGGACGGTACAAATCCTGTAAGAATTGCCTCATCCGCAAAAGCGGACGGTACGAATCCTGTAAGAATTGCCTCATCCGCAAAAGCGGACGGTACGAATCCTGTAAGAATTGCTTCATCCGCAAAAGCGGACAGTACGAATCCTGTAAGAATTGCCTCATCCGCAAAAGCGGACGGTACAAATCCTGTAAGAATTGCCTCATCCGCAAAAGCGGACGGTATAATTCCTGCATAAAATGCACTGCCAAAAATTGCGGGCGATAAATTGCATGCATTAATTACATAAACAAAGCAACAAACCCAAACAGATGTTTTAAACCATGTTTGGGTTAGGTATTTTAATACAAGTAACAAAATAATTATTGGTTAAGCCTCATTTATACTCAAACAGAATTGATTTGCGAATAAAAGCAGCAAGGGGATTAATCCCATTGTCAATGTCAATAAGTAAAACTGAACGGTTAAAACTGGAATCCACTGTTATTTGCAAACCATTTTTGTTTGAGTATAATACATGCTGCACGTGTCCACGCGCTACTCCAATGGCACAACCCTACTGAAGGAACCGCGCATCATCACCTGCGAACGTCAGTTGACCATTGCGTAGCGTTTTGCTGTGGGGCGGACAGACGGGAAGCTGGTCAACGTACAGCCGTCCGTCTGGTCATCGACCAGATACCCGCTTGCCCGCCTCGCAGCAAAAGAAGCAAATTTCGGGGTTTCATCATTCCAAGTGCAGTGGGGAAATCCCGACAATCAAATATCGAACAATAAATAAAAACAAAGAGGGAGTGTCAAAAACCAAGTTTTTGACACTCCCTCTTATCATTGTAATTATTTATGTTTTTATCACAACCCGCTAAAATCCACCCCTTCAAACAGCAGCGATGGTATCTTCCAATTTGATGACTTGCGGAGGTCGTTGCCTGCTTCTTTCAGATTGTTCCACAGCGTGAGGAAATTGCCTGTGATGTTCATCTCCGAAATGGGCTGCGTCAGTTTTCCTTTTTGGATAAGAAAGCCTTCGATGCCGTACGAGAAGTCGCCCGTAGTGCTGTTGCTGTTGCCACCGTTGAAGCCTGTTACCAGAATCGCTTTGTCCAAAGATGCTGCAATTCCGTCAAGGTCGCGGCTGCCAAGCGGCATGGTCAGGATTGAAGGCGAGCTTATGGTAGGCGCGATGCCCATCTTGTTGCCGTAATAGGTGTCGATGAAGTAGGTTTTCAAAACGCCGTTTTCGAAAACGGGCTGACGCCTGGTAGCAATGCCTTCGCCGTCGAAGTAGCGCGTGCCAAACTCCTGTGGCAGGTGCGGCTCGTCCATCAGTGTTATGTTGCCGCCCAAAACCTGCTGATTGAGTTTATCGACCAGAAAAGAATTTTTTTGCTGAATCGAAGCTCCGTAAAGCGCTCCGATAAGTGGGTAAATAAGGTTGCTTGAGTTGATGTTATCCACCAGCATGGCGTATTTGCCCGACGCTGTTTTCTTCTGCCCCAGCTTGCGGATAACGCGCTCCAGCGCTGTGGTTCCGATGCCTTCTTTCTGAAGCGAATCGAAAAAGATGGTTGCATCGTACCATCCTGCCTGCGGACGGGCTTCGCCTTCGCCTTTGATGCTGACCCCTGCGCTGACACTGTACGATGTGAAAGAGTTTCCGCCCTCAAAACCGTTACTGGCAATCATGTACGATGCGCCTTTGCTGTTACTGAAAGAGGATTCGACCGAGATAATACGGCTGTCCTTATCCATCATTTCGTTGCACACGTTCATGGCAAGTGTTACCTTGTCGTCGGGCTGAATGGAGTCGAATTTATTGTCAAACAGCTGCGGATCGTCATTTCCTTTGTAATAAAGCGATGCGTCGGGTAGTGTGCGGGCTTTGTCTTCCGAAAGAAAACGAACCGAATCGATACCGTTGCGAATAAGCTTTTCGAGTTCCTTTTTGTCCAACCGGTTTGTGGAAACGGAGCCATATCGTCCATCCACAAAAAGGTGTACGCTCAAAGAGTTTTCAGACGCCTGCCCAAGTTTGTCAATTTTCATGTCGCGCACTTCGAGCGTACTGTTAGATCCGCTGTAAAGATTGATGCGAGCGCCCTGACAGCCGTTTGCTTTTGCAAAATCCATTGCCCACTGGGCTAAATTTTTATTGTTTTCCGTAATCATCAGTTTTCTCCTCCTACCGTTAGTTTACTTACTAAAGCCGATGGCATACCGCAGGTAACGGGACACGACTGTCCGTCCTTGCCACATGTCCATGTGCCGTTGTCCATCATGTAGTTGTTGCCCACCATTGTAATATCGGCGAGCGCTTTGGGTCCGTTTCCGATAATATTGACGTCTTTTATGGGCTGCGTCAGCTTGCCGTCCTCAATAAGGTATCCGCTTTTGACAAAAAACGTAAAGTCGCCCGCGCCAATCTGCACCTGTCCGTTTGTAAAGATAGAGGCGTAGATTCCGTTTTTGACGGATGCAATCATTTCGTCTTCGCTCACGTTGCCTGCCTCCATGTAGGTGGCTCTCATGCGCGGAATTGGGATTTGACGGAACGACTCGCGGCGTCCGTTGCCAGTTGATGGAATACCATAGTGGGCGGCGCTCACGCGATCGTGCAGGTAGCTGTTGAGTACGCCATTTTTCACGATGTACGTCTTTTGTCCTTCCACGCCATCGTCGTCAATATTGACTGAACCGCGATTGAAAGGAATTGTGCCGTCGTCGATTACGTTAATATTCTCGTTACAAACCTTTTTATTCAAAAGGTCGGAGAATATCGAGATGTTTTTGCGGTTAAAGTCCGCCTCAAAAGCATGACCGATTGCCTCGTGCAGCAGGATTCCCGAACCGCCTGCGCCCATTACTACAGGCATTTCGCCGCCTTTGGGCTTGATTGCCTTAAAGAGGATGGTGGTGCGGTCTATTACTTCTTTCGAGAGGGTTTCAATCAGTTCGTCATTCAAAAATTCTGCGCCCATACGGAACGAACGTCCTGCAGAATTGGTTTCAGTCTTGCCGTTTTCTTCCATCACGCAACTTGCACCGAGTTGCGCCATCGGGCGATAATCGTAGTACGTAACGCCTTCGGAGTTGCAGAAAAGAATGTGGGATGTGATGTCAGCAAGATTGGCGTTCACTTTTATCACGCGGCTGTCGAGCGCAAATATACGGTCGTTAAGCCTTTGCAGATAGGGCATTTTGTCTTTTACCATATAATCTTCCCACGCGGTTTTGGCAACGTAGCGATTGTCGGCAATCTTTTTCTCGGTAAGATTAGCGGGCGCAACAGTTGCCGTGCCCGACGCGATGCGAGCGGCGGTACGCGCAGCTTTGAGCATCTGGTCGAGCGTAATTTCTTCCACGTAAGCGTATCCCGTCTGGTCGCCATTAAGTACACGCACGCCCATTCCGAAATCAATGTACGACGAAGTGCGGTTCACCGCACCGTCCTGTAATCCCATACTGTTTGTAAACGTATGTTCAAAAAATAAATCAGCATAGTTGCCGCCTTTTTCCAAAGCAGCAGCAAGCACCTTTTTCATATCCTCTTCGGTTACGCCAAAATGGTTGAGCGCTCCCGAAATGTCCACCGTTTTACCCGAACCTCCCATAGGCACACATCCGCCAATTATGGACGGCGCCGCCAGCGAGCCAAGTACAACAAGGCTTCCTGTTTTAATAAAGTTTCTTCTATCAACTTTCATGCGAAAAATGAATTAATTTGTAACAAAGGCGCAAAGATAGCATAAAATCTTCAATTCCACACAATCGCATAAAAATGATAGGAACTTTGAGATTACCGCCCTGTCCAAGCCTTTACGCAGAATCTGCGATAAAGGACTTTCCACTTCGAGATAAGAATGTGGTTCTTCATATTCGTCGCCGCAGGTGGATTGACCCAGCAGGCAAGAGTAACTCTCGCCGCTGGGATTTAACAGCAGAAAGAACGCGCTACTCGAAAGAGTTTGCGCATTTTTTAAAAGAAGCATTTGGTCACCATTGCCATTAATTGATATAAGGGAACCTCTAAAAACCCTCAATCCTCCAAAAGTATTTTTGTGGACTGCTTTTTGAACTTCAGGGATTCACTGTTTTTTTATTCTCTTTTACAAATCTATTGATTATTAACTGATTAAAATTCATATCAAAAAAGTATGGACATAGTTATCCC
>JAITVO010000328.1 GCA_031285765.1 Cytophagaceae bacterium
AACAAAAATGGTTTGCAAATAACAGAGGATTCCAGTTTTTAACTGTTCAGTTTTATTTATTGACAAGGGGATTAATCCCCTTGTTGCTTTTATTCGCAAATCAATTCTGTTTGAGTATAATTTATGTTGGGTACTTATGAACCTGTGTTATGCAGCAATTACTTTTGGTTTTCAGTTCAAGCCAAGTGTGTAACATGAGTTAATACTTTGCATTCATTTTTCGCTTTACTTGAAGCAGATACCATGCCGAAAGAATTCCATTTATATTGGTTATTTTTCGGCGAAAGCCCGATTTTTTGAGTTCGTCAACAAAACTTTGAAGAAAAAATTGTGCGCCGGTACGGTCGGTTCTCCATATATTGATAAACATTTTGAGTATGGGGAAGTTTTTTTTCAGCTTCGACCGGAAAGCTACCTTGCGAAGTAGCTTTGCAGAAGGTATCAGTTCATCTTTATAGAACGAAATGCCATACTCTTCAAACATTTCGCCCAATGTTTCTTTGTAAAGATTTTTACTGTATTTGTATTGTGACGGGACTTTTACAAAAAAGTTAAACAACTCCGAATCCCACAAAGGAAGCAAGTATTCGTAACCGAAAAAATCCCATATTTTTGCACCGTTGTGCCCGAATTTTGCTGTTGTTTCGCGAAAACGCCAGTTTTCATATGCTAAATAAGGCGGATATTTATCTGTTAATTCGTTATGCAGGCTGTCAATTTCTTTTTGGATGATTGAAATCTCTTTTTTGCGAGGAAAGAGTTGCATAAATGTTGTTTCCAAAGCATAATCAACATAGTTAAAAGCTGGATTTTCCATTTCGGGTATCACTAACTCGCCCGCTATTACGCCCGAATGCCCGGGAATAAAGACTGCATTGGCAGGAATCTTATTTAATGAAAAAAGTTTCTCCATCCCAAAATAATCCTGCTCTGCCGACTGGGAGCTGTAACAGGCTGAAAAGTGTGTATAATCTTTAAACAGCGGTTCTTCGTTCATTTTACGATTGAAAAACTCGTCGTATTCAACAAAATACCAGTCGAAACCCAATTTTTCGGCTGTGGCGCGGGCATTTTGCAGTTCCACGTTGCCCGATTTTCCGTATGTGTAACAAAAAACGCTGGGGTAGTTATGTTTTTTTAGCAAATACGCAATAATACGCGAATCGAAACCGCCGCTTAATGGTATCACTGCCGTGCGACCGTCGAGCGCTTTCACAAGATGCTCTCCTACTTTCAGAAGCGCCTGCTTCAACGCCTGTTTCAACTCATTCCGCGAAAGCGAAAAGAGGGTTTCGGAGAGAAACCGGGTATGAAACTCTTTTTGCGATGTGTTGTTTGCAAAGCAAATGTACTCGCCAGCTTGTATCTGAAAAATATTTTTCAGTAAAGTTCGGCTTCCTGTAACAAAGCCCGCATATTGCATAATTACGACGCCTGTTTCGTCGATGGTGAGCGGTATATTTTCGGATGCAAGTTCGTCGGGATTGTCGGTGATTGCCAAAATACCATCGTTTTGATAATAAAATAGCGGAAAAGCGCGAGTGGTATCAACGGCACACAGCGTACGGTCGTCTTTTTGTATTACCACCGCGTATAAACCGTTTGCCTGTTGCAGTTTTCGCTTGAAATCATCGAGTGTTTGAGCCGGCAAAAAGTAGTCGGCAAGGTTGCCGTCTTTCAGCAGCCGGTTATCGGGCGTAAGAATGTAGCCTTTAACGTGAACATTATTTCTGCTGAACCATTTGTAGCCCTTGTTATGTGTAAGTTTGATGTGTAGCATGTTTAGAGTTTAGTGATTAGAGTTTAAAGTTCTAAGTTCCGGGTTCAATGCTTAAATTTAAAAAGTGAAGGAAGTGAACTAATAATATGGATTAATTATGCTCACTTAATTATTGTATTGTATTCAACTTTGTTTCATAAGTAGTGAACTGTCGCCATAGCTCAGAAATCGGAAGTGGTTATTTATGGCATACCGATAAATGTTTTTCCAATCGTTGCCAACAAATGCGGCTATGAGTAAAAGAAGTGTGCTTCGCGGCTGGTGGAAGTTAGTAATGAGTCCGTCAATAGCTTTCAGTTTGTATCCGGGTACTATCATAATAGATGTGGAAGCATCAAATAGTGTTTGATGATGCTTTTCCATGTAGTTGATGAGGCAGCCGAGCGCTTCTTTCATGGTTAAATTGGGAGGATACGCGAATCCGTCCCATTGATGGATGACATTGAAGGGCTGCGACAAAGCGCGCTTTACGCCGGCAATATAAAGCGATTCGAGCGTGCGCACCGACGTGGTGCCGACGGCAATAATCTGCCCTTTGTGGGCTTCGAGCTGTTTCAGGGTATTGAGCGACACGGTGAAATGTTCGGTGTGCATCCTGTGCTCGGTTGCCAAATCACTTTTAACAGGCTTAAAAGTTCCAGCACCCACGTGCAGCGTCAGTTCAGCGCTTTGTATCCCATTACAGGAAAGGCGTTGCAGCACGTTGACGGTAAAATGCAGCCCCGCAGTAGGCGCTGCCACCGAGCCTTTGTACTTCGAATAAACAGTTTGATACCGTTCGGCGTCCAAATCAACGGCTTCGCGCTCCAAGTAGGGCGGAATGGGTGTTTGACCTGCGGCTTCCAGTATATCGGCAAAGGTAAGCGAGGTGTCGTTCCAGCAAAATCGCACAATAAGGTTTTCGTTCAGCCTTTCGGCAATGGTTGCCGAAATTTTTATGTTGCGATTGCTGATTCGGATGTTTGTAGAAACTTCGCCCTCTTTCCATTTTTTCAGATTTCCTGCCATACACACCCATTCAACTTGCTCCGTTTGTTTGAATGCAAGCTCAATACTTGACGGAGCGTGCGGTTCCAGACAAAAAATTTCGATACACGCGCCTGTCGCTTTAAAAAAACGGAGCCGCGCACGAATCACTTTCGTATTATTAAACACAAGTAAGGCGTTGTCAGGCAAAACATCGGGAAGATTACTGAAAACAGTTTCTGAAATGGTTTGACCGTTATAGATTAACAACTTCGAGTCGTCGCGGTTATTGAGCGGAAATTTGGCGATGCGCTCTGCCGGCAGCGCGTAGTCGTATTCAGCGCTATTTATTGAGGGTAAAATCATTTTATATAAATTACAATTACACAAACAAAGCAACAAAACTCTGTTAGGGTTAGGTACGGAAAATATTCCAAACTTTGTGTATTTATCTTTCAGAAACTATATAATGTTTATGAAAATTAAAAGTTGAAAGTCTTTCAACTTTCAACTTTCAATTTTCAACTCTGCGTAAGCCTATTCCACAATCGTCATCTCATTGATCAGATTGGTTGCACCGGCGTATTTGTCGATGATGAAGAGCACGTAGCGTATATCGACGTTGATACACTTCTGGAGTTCGGGTTCAAAGGCGATGTCGCCGCTCATTGCCTCCCAGTTGCCGTCGAATGCCAAGCCGAACAGCTCGCCGCGTGCATTGATAACGGGACTGCCCGAATTTCCACCCGTGATGTCGTTGTTTGAAGTGAAACACACGTGTATTTCGCCATCATTAGCTGCATAACGTCCGTAATTTTTGGTTGCATACAACTCTTTGAGCTTTGCAGGGACAATGAACTCGAAATTATCGGCGTCTTCCTTCTCCATTACGCCTTTGAGCGTGGTGAAGTGCTCATAAACAACGGCGTCGCGCGGCTCGTAGTTGCCCACTTTGCCGTAACTGGCACGCATGGTGAAGTTGGCGTCGGAATAATAGACCTTTTCGGGATGCGTTTCCATCAGTCCTTTGAGGAAAAGACGATTTCCGGTTGCAATCTCCATCATTGGCGCTGCACCGGCTTCGGACAGCTGCTTGGATTTGGCAAGAATTGTTTTACCAGCTGTAAATGCGGGGTCGGCTTGCAGCTTTTTGAGGCTGGGTTTTGCAAGAAAGGCATTTAATGCGTTCTCGCTTGCAAACATTGACTTGGCAAACACGTAGGAAGCATACTTGGCGTAATCGTTTTTGTATTTTTTGCTGATGTTTGCATAAACTTCGGGCAAATATTCCGTACTCACTTCGCCTGCATAAAGCCGAAGCATTGCGGCAAGCACTTTTTGGTCGGTGGAAGCGCTGTAATCTTTAAAAAATTGCGTGGCAGTTTCGCGGAGCGCCTTCACGGCTTCGTCAATCTTTTGCTGAACACCGGCTTCGATGGCTTTTTCGAGTTCGGTGGCATTTTGCGAAAACTGTAGAATCTCGGTTCCGCCCCACAGCGTTTCGCGCAGAAAGATACTTGCATGAAACGAGCCTGCTCTTTTGGCATATCCGTTTGCAAGTTTCTGCAATACGTCGGCATATTCGGCGTTGTTTTTGGTACGCTCGGCAAAATCTTTTTCGATAGCCCGTTTCTTTTCCAAAACGTTGAGCGCTGCAATGCCACGATTCATTCCAATGCTGTTTTTCCAGTAATTAGAGCTGCGGGCATATTTCGAAGCGTATTGCAATTTTATTTTTTCGTCGGCGTTCATTGCCTCCGACCATATTTCCTGCTTTGCGCCACGCACTTTAATCAGCGCATGATTTTGAATGTCGGTGCGCTCCTCAATTCCCCACGAGGTAAGGTAGCGATTGGTACTTCCCGGATAGCCGATGGTCATTGCAAAGTCTTCTTTTTCGTATCCTTTGAGTGAGATAGGCAAATGATGCGCAGGTTTGTACGGAACATTCGATGGCGAGTATTCGGCAGGCTTTCCGTTGGCATCGGCATAAACGCGGAACATCGAAAAGTCGCCCGTATGGCGGGGCCACATCCAGTTATCGGTATCGTAACCGAATTTTCCGATTGACGACGGCGGCGCTCCTACAAAACGCACATCGTTGAATACCTCGTACACAACCATAAAGTAACGGTTGCCCTCAAAAAAACTGTAAACCGATATTTTATAACTGTTTCCTTCCTGCGCTTCCTTGATAATTGCCGTGCGGTTTTCCAAAATCTTTTTGTTACGATCGTCAAACGACATTGCATCGGTAACGCCTTCAAGAATTTTGTCGGTAACCTCTTCCATTCGTTTCATAAAGGTAACGGCAAGCCCCGGCGCCGGCAATTCATCGTCAAGCGTTGCAGCCCAAAAGCCATCTTCAAGATAATTGTGTTCCATTGTACTCAACGCCTGTATTTCGCCGTATCCGCAATGGTGATTGGTGAGGATGAGTCCCTTGTCGGAAATCAGTTCGCCCGTGCATCCGCCGCCGAAAATCACAACCGCATCCTTAATGCTTGAGTTGTTGATGCCGTAGATGTCTTCGGCAGAGAGTTTGAAACCCATTTCGTGCATTTTGTCAATATTGAGTTTCTCAATAAGCGGCAGTAGCCACATTCCTTCGTCGGCACGTGCACTGTTCATCAACAGAACTGCAATCGCCGACATTACTATAAACTTTTTCATTTTTCTATATTAATTGTATTGTTTTTTTAGCGCGCAAAAATAGAATTTTATGATGGATAAATTAGTGATTTTTGTTTGGAAAATGAGAGAAGTGGAGAGAACTGCAAGACCGTACAATTGATAATTGCAATAACGCCTTATTTCGTCAATTTAAGTCCCAATGGCTTATGGCTTTGCTCTCAACTTTGAACTCGAAGTGTTAATCTTGTAATTTTCCTTAACTGTTTCGCATTTGCAGCATGTGCAGCTTTTTGTAAACGCCGTCTTCGTGCTGCACTAATTCGTTGTGGGTGCCGCGTTCCACAATTTCGCCATCGTGGAAAACACAAATCATGTCGGCTGTACGGACGGTCGAAAGTCGGTGTGCAATTACAATGGAGGTGCGGTTGGTCATCAGGTTTTCGAGAGCCTGCTGTACCAGCATTTCCGACTCGGTGTCGAGCGCCGAAGTGGCTTCGTCGAGAATCAGGACCGGCGGATTTTTCAGAATGGCGCGGGCTATGCTTAATCGCTGACGCTGTCCGCCCGAAAGTTTGCTGCCACGGTCGCCAATCTTTGTATCGTAACCGTTTTCTGTTTGAAGAATAAAATCGTGCGCATTGGCAATCTTTGCAGCATTGATAACGGCTTCTTTGGTAGTATTTTCAACGCCAAAAGCAATGTTGTTGTAGATGGTATCGTTAAACAGAATGGCGTCCTGATTTACGTTGCCCATCAATCCGCGCAAGTCGTGAATTTTCAACTGACGTATGTCCTTTCCGTCAATCAGGATAGCGCCCGACTTGATGTCGTAAAATCGCGGAAGCAAATCCACGAAAGTGGTTTTGCCGCTGCCCGATTGCCCAACCAGCGCAATGGTTTTTCCTTTTGGTATGGTAAGCGAAACATTTTTCAAAACTGGGCGGTCGCTGTAGGCAAACGATACGTTGCGGTATTCGATGCCCTGCTTCATTTCGGCAATATTTTCGGCATTTTCGGCGTCGCGAATGGTTACTTCGGCGGCAAGAATGGCGTCGATACGCTCGTAGGCGGCAATTCCCTTTTGAATACTGTAAAACGCCTGCGAAAAGGCTTTTGAAGGGTTGATTATCTGATAAAAAATGCCGATGTAGGCAAGAAAGCCCGCCACTCCCAAACTGCCGTCATTTAATATAATAATTCCGCCAAACCACACGATAAACACTACGATGATGGTTCCCAACAGTTCGCTTACGGGGTGTGCAAGATCGCGCCGACGCGAAAGCCGGTTCATGATGTGGCGGTACGCATCCAATTCGCCGTCGAAACGCTTCGTCATTCGCGGCTCGGCATTGAATGCCTTAATAATTCGTAATCCCGAAAGGGTTTCTTCGAGCACGCCGAGCATATCGCCCATCTTTTCCTGCCCTTTTCGCGAAGTTTTTTTCAGATTTCGCCCTATCCGCCCCACAACAAATACGCCAATTGGAAGCATCAGAAATACAAAAAGGGTCAGCTTGAGATTGAAAATAAACAGCGTTACCAGAAATACGATAATCAGGACGGGATTTTTGAGGAACATATCGAGCGACGACATGATGGAGTTTTCAACCTCAGCAACGTCGTTTGTGCTGCGCGACAGGATGTCGCCCTTTCGCTCGTCGCTGAAAAAACCCATCGAAAGCTTCAGTATTTTGTTATAAATCTGATGGCGCATATCGCGCACAACGCCGTTGCGTATCCCAATGCTTGTGTACGATGCAAGATACGACGTTCCTACTTTGACGAGTGTGCCTGCTATCAGAAAAATGCCGACAAACAGCAGCGCCCAACCCGCGCCGTAATTGTCTTTCATCAAAGTGATGTAGTAATACAGGTTGTTTTTCAATGCATCAAAGCTCATGCTCCAAGCCGTCAGCTCATACACTTCGCTTCCCTGATTGAGGATGATTTCGAGCATGGGAATTGCCATTGCCATCGAAAAAACCGCAAACAGCGCCGACAGAATATTGAAGATGAAATTAAATATGATTAACCGTTTATAAGGAGGCAGGTATTTAAGTGCAATGACTAAGAAGTCTTTCATTGTAAAAATATAAGAAACAGTTTAAATTATTTTTGTTCAAAAAAGCACAAAGGTTACACTGTGTTATTTGCAGACCATTTGCACTAACAGCCCGCAAAAGTAAGTTATATGCATGGAAAAAACAAACAGGAAACGTTATGATGCAAGATTTTATTAAAAGTCGGTTGAATTATCTTACATTACGATAATGATATTTTATTAAGTAAGTGTTCATATTTATTTCACATATAAATACCGTTATATCGCTGTTTTAAGAAATATAGCATTTTGACATATTATGTACAGAGTTTTCATGCAACAATTTTGTGTCCCAACAGGGACAGTATGTTGGTAGAAAATCGGTATTACACCTCGCTGCACCGTTTCGTATGGAACGGAATGTGATGATATGTTGCGTACCATACGGCACGCGGCGACGTGCGGCAACCGTCTTTCTACCAATATTTCGTCCCATACGGGACGACGGTGAACGGTTACTTGATAAGTATGAATCAAAAATTAATTTACACTAAAAATAAACCACAAAGAGCACGAAGTTGTTCACAAATGACACTATGTATTTGTGAACTTTGTGTATTCTTTGCGAACTTTGTGATGAAAGATTGTATCAATTATACTCAAACAAAAATGGTTTGCAAATAACAGTGGATTCCTGTTTTTAACTGTTCAGTTTTATTTATTGACAAGGGGATTAATCCCCTTGTTGCTTTTATTCGCAAATCAATTCTGTTTGAGTATAATTTATGTTGGGTACTTAATTGCTATAATTCTTCGCTCATCAGTAAAACGGCTCGACGTATGTTTACGCCACGCGGACAGGTGAGCTGACACTTGCCGCACAACATGCAGTTTCGCACGCTTTGCCGTATGTTGGAGGTTAATCCGCGTTTCATTTGCAAGTTGAGCCTGTAAAACCGCATTTCGGAAAAATGCCCTGCTGTGCACATTGCCGCGCAGTTGCCGCAGCCGATACATGCTTTCAGCGACGGCTCTTTCTCTATCAATCGGCTCACCGTGGAGGCAACGGGAGCGTTTAAATCTACATTCCGCACTTCCGCAAAAGCGTATCCGAAATCTATTTTTCTGTTCATAATGTTTAAAGTATTATTGGAGCGCAGAATTAAAGGGGAACGCGGATAACGCAGATTAATAAAATAATCTGCGGGAATCTGCATCATCCGTGTTTTTTTTGAGATATGTTGAGCGTAGCAAAACATCTTATCTTTTTAAATAATTATACACTTCGATAGCGGCTGCCTGTGCATCCTGAAGCACGTCGGGAATAGAGGCGGGACCTTTGCTGGCGCCTGCAACAAACACTCCGTCGGCGTTCAGCACGTTGGCGTTCATAAATCCGTCCAAAGGCTGATAAAACACGTCGCCAAAGGCGGGGGAAACAAGCTGTATGTCGTCGCCATTCATCACGAGTTTGTGGGCGGGTGTCATGCCAACCATCAGCACAAGCATGTCGAGCGAGGCTTTGAGCTGAAGACCGAGCAGGGTGTCTTCGGCTTTTACCTGAACCGTGTCGTCGTGCGCTGGCGAGGCTTCGGACAGCCGTCCGCGTACAAACTGAATATTGTACGCGGTTTGCGCCTCATGGTACAGTTCCTCGTAGCCTGTGCCGAACATCCGCACATCCATATAAAAACAGTAAACCGTTGAGCGCGGAAACATTTTGCGAAGCTCAATCGCCTGCTTTACGGCGGTGATGCAGCACACTTTGCTGCAATAGGTGTTGCCGCACTTGGCGTCGCGCGAGCCAACACAGTGCACCATTCCTATTTTCAGATTTTCTTTTGACGTATCGAAAGGAAAATCCGCCTTTCGGCTGAAAACCTGCTCCAGCTCTTCGGACGTAATTACGGCGGGATAGATGCCATAGCCGTACTCCTCCTTGAGGCGGGCGTCGAAGAGGTCGAAACCTGTGGCAAGCAGCACTGCGTCGGCAACCGTGCTGCCCGCGTCAGTAACCACTTCCCACTGCGAGCCTTTTCGGCGAAAGCCTTTTACGGCAGAGTTGTTTTGCACAACAATATTTTTTGTGTTGATGGCTGAAAGCAGCGGCTTGAGCACCGTTTCGGCGTCCTGAATGGCGGGAAACAGTTTGTGCCAGCGAGCCAAGTGCCCGCCGTTCTTTTCCTGACGCTCGAACAGGGTAACGCCAATGCCCATTCGCGACAGCGTGGCTGCGGCTTTCAGTCCCGCAACACCTCCGCCTATTATTACTGCGTTTTTATCAATACTCTGAATCATTGCTTCTGTTTGTTTTTTTATAATGTTTTTTATACGATTTGCCCCGATTCGTTATGATTTGCCATTAATTGAATAACTCATCTTTCCCCAAGTTAGGGGAAACCTTCCCCATGTTAGGGGAAGCCTTCCCCAAGTTAGGGGAAACCTTCCCCATGTTAGGGGAAACCTTCCCCATGTTTAGGAAAGGCTTCCCCATGTTTAGGAAAGTCGTCCCCTGATTAGGTGAATCTCTACCCCTGATT
>JAITVO010000356.1 GCA_031285765.1 Cytophagaceae bacterium
GTTCCAGTTCCCAAGAATTCATTGAGACGTATGAAAGGAGGAAACCTTAAAAGCCTATATGCAAAAGTTTTGGAAGATGAGATTAGTTGTCGTACTGTGCAGTAAGGGCGAAACTTTACGTGGGAGGTTTTATTATTGAAGAAATATTTAAAAGCAGTAATAATTTCATGTGCAATCATGAATTTTTCCGTGACCGGCATTTTTGCGGCGGATAATTCTAACCGGGTTGATTCTATCAACGTCAACGATTACAGCACGGATCGGTCAACGCGCTTTTCGTACAATTACGATTTCGAATCCGGTCCGAATCCCCATGATATTTTCGGCGATTCAACGCAAACAGATATATCCGCAAGGAATCCAGAATTAGAAAACATCAGACGAAACAAAGATGCGGCGTACATTCCGCCGGTGTACGGCGTGTTCAGCGGGGAAATTCCGACAGACGCCAGCAGCCCCTATCATTCGAATGCTGAACCCAATTATGCTGGAAGTATTACCAATTTCATCAATTCGACCGATACTTATAACGTATCTGTTCCGGCGTTCACTGAGTCAAACGGCATCGCGGGAATATTGCCATCAACGTCAACGATACCGACAGATTATTTAATTACGCAGGCGCATTTTTATGAAGACGGCAGCATCGGCACACTAAAAATACCGACACTGGATTTAGTCGTGAAAGTCTTCGAGGGCGAAACATTGGATAACATGGCCGACGGCGCCGGGCATTTTGCATTTACGTCGGCATGGGATGGAAATATCGGCATCGCAGCGCACAACGGCGGCAGTGCCGGTTACTTTGAAAAGCTGAAGGATTTAGCGTATGGCGACGAAATAATTTTTACTACATTTCACGGCACCAGAACTTACAAAGTCACGGACAGAGCAGTGATTGACGATACGGATTATTCATTGTTGGGCTATTCAGCTGAAAATCGGCTAACGCTGATAACATGTCAAAGAGGCGTGCCAACCAAGCGTTTAGCGGTAGTCGCGGAGATGGTAAATTGATTCTCACAGGACGCTTGACATTATCCTTAAAAAAGTTCATACTGCACTCACAAGCACTTTTATATGAAGGGAACATTGAAATTTTGAAAAGGGGGTTGAAATATGAAGCAAAATATTATAAAAGCACTGGCGACTTCGTTTATAGCAGTCACATTATTCATGGGACATGTGTTGCCAGGTAACGCACAATTCACCTATGCCGCGGCAGAATTCGAGACAAAAACGGCCACACTGAACAATGCAAAAATTTCATTTAACGGCAAGGAGCCGGTAACGATTCAAGCCTATAATATCGATGGATATAACTATGTCCGAGCGCGGGACGTTACCGACGCAGTGAACATGGAAGTGAATCCGATTTTGAACGGCGAGATTGGGATTATGATTACATCCGATAGTCCTGCGCAGTTGGGAACACCGTTAGAGACGCTCAACATTAAGAGCATTAAAGTTACGCCTGTTAAAGGAGAAATTACGTACAGGGGTGTGTCGTTCTATACTGAATGTTTTAATTATAACGGCAGGTATTTCTTTAAGTTGGCGGATATCGCTGCGGCTTCGGAACAATCACTGCAATTATCATTGGAATTGCTTGAGCTTCAAGCGAATGGCGATGTTGCGAAAGGGCCGATGATTGACGGGTTTTCGAGTGTGTCTGTGCAGTGGAATGCTGACGCTGGGATCATCAACGTAAGTCGGGTGGAACATGACTTTATAAAAATGTTTAATAAGATTCGTGGCGTTGAGGTTGTTGCACCTGAAGAAGAGCAAAACAAAGCTATCACGCCAATACCTAACGATAATAAGGTTTCGGTTCAACCGCCTTTGGCAAGTGCACCAGAAGTTGGTACGAAGCTCGCTAATATCTTGATTGATGAAAGCTTGGGTGCTTACACTGAAGATGGCTATATAATTGAAGAAAACCTAGAACCGGTCTACGATAAGTCGATGAGTATCGGGCAATGCACTTGGTACGCAGCATGTAGGTTTCACGAAACAACAGGCATTGATATTGTAACAATCGGCTCGCCAAACAAAGTCTATGGCTCTGGGCTAACTAATTGGGTCAGAGTTTCCATAGAAAAGGGTTCAGAAATCACTGGTATAGTTGACAGAAAAGCTATTACTGCGCAGTCAATTGCTGTTTGGGACGGACATGTCTCATTTGTCGAATTTGTTGAATATGATGATAATAGCAATCCGATTACAGTTTACTACACTGAAGCGAATAGCGGTCACGATGGGGTAAATCACATTGAAGGTGTTTATTATCCTGATTTTGATTGTTTGGTTCAGAAGTCCTCTTTGGAAGATTTTATTAATAGGGTTCCCGGCGAGTTCAGCGGCTACATAGTAGCAAAATAACATACAGCTATAAGCGGTTGTTTAGATATGTCCTTAGACAGTCTAAGCGCCGCTTTTTTGATGCGAAGGAGGCATTTGTCTGATGGAAAAATACAAAAAGGCAAAACAATTACTCAGTTTTATAATGGCTTTTATCTTGGCATTTTCAATGTTTTCGGGGATGCAAATATTTGCTGGAGTGACTTTCTTCCCCGGCCAGAGGCTTACGCCGGTAAACGAAAGTCATCGCGAAGCACTGCTATCCATGAACGGTT
>JAITVO010000287.1 GCA_031285765.1 Cytophagaceae bacterium
ATAGAAAAAACGTTAAAACCCGAAGTAGCAAAACGCAAAACGACTGTATATGAAGATATTATGCTTAAATACAGCGAAATAAAATATGCAAAATACGATTTGAAATTTTGAAAAATCAAAAATTAAAACTATAAAAATACTATTTTTCGCCATGAGCAAAAGAGAAACATTTAACTTAACCGATATATTTGCAGAATTTAAAGAGCAAAAAAATATCGACCAGACAACTTTACGCGCAGTAATGGTAGAAGCATTTCGCAGTGTAATAACCAAAACTTTTGGCACAGCCGAAAACTATACCATAATAATTAACGAACTGAGAAACGACCTCGAACTTAGCCGTTACCGAATAGTAGTTGCCGACGGCAGTGTGAAAAATCCGAGTTTGCAGATTGCATTTTCCGAAGCCCGAAAAATTGTGGACGACATAGAAACCGGCGAAGAAATAACCGAGCCGGTAAATTTCCTTGATTTTGGCAGACGCGCCATCCTTAACCTGCGGCAAACGCTGGCATCCAAAATAATGGATTTGCAGAAAACCAATTTTTACTCAAAATACACCGACCGTATCGGGCAGATTGTAAGCGGCGAACTTTACCAGATGTGGAAAAAAGAAAATCTGATGCTCGATGAAGATGGAAATGAAATGTACCTGCCCGTATCGGAACAAATTCCAAACGATTATTTCAGGAAAGGCGATAACATACGCGCCGTAGTGCATAATGTGGAAAACCATGCCGGCAACCCCAAAGTAATACTCTCGCGCACCTCGCCGGTATTCCTCGAAAGGCTCTTTGAACTCGAAGTTCCCGAAATAAATGAAGGACTGATAACCATAAAAAGAATAGCCCGGATACCGGGCGAACGAGCCAAAGTAGCCGTAGAATCGTATGACGACCGCATCGATCCTGTAGGAGCATGCGTTGGCGTAAAAGGCGGCAGAATTTACGGAATTGTACGCGAACTGAAAAACGAAAGCATCGATGTGATAAACTACACAAACAATATCAGTCTCTTCATTTCCAGATCATTAAGCCCTGCAAAAATAACATCCATCCATTTGAACGAAAATGAAAAAAAAGCTGAAATATACCTTAAACCCGAAGAAGTATCAATGGCAATAGGCAAAGGCGGCACAAACATCAAACTTGCAAGCCAGCTTACCGGTTATACGCTCGATATCTTCCGCGATATTGAAGAAGAAGAAGAAACAGAAGATATTTATCTTGACGAATTTAATGACGAAATAGAACAGTGGGTTATCGACACACTGAAATCAATCGGCTGTGATACTGCAAAAAGCGTATTGAAAATTTCGCGCGAAGACCTTGTACGCCGTACCGACCTTGAAGAAGAAACCATTGACGAACTTCTGGCTGTGCTTAAAGCCGAATTTGCAGAAGACAGCGAAGAAGAAGAAAAAGAAGCAAAATAAAAAAATGTTTTGAGGGGTTAAATTAAGGAACAGGTAAATAAGTGGAGATGTAAAGTTTCATAAGTTTTATATCTCTACTTGTTTAATAATGATCTTATTTTTAAAGATTTAAGGAGATGATGTCTAATCAAATACAGCAATGTTATTTTGTCTATATTTATTCTTATCTGCAAAAATACCACTAATATGTTTTTGGAGCTTGAATATAAAATCGGCATAGCCAAAAGTTACACATTCGGGCTAAAATGCTGAATTTTAGCCCGAATTCTATGATTACTCCAAACTATTTATGTTAATTTTTTCAATATTTTACGCACACTGTGCAAAAGGATTTAAGTAATCTTCACGACAGGGTATTTTACTTGTTACTACAGCAAAAATTCGTTGTATAAGCCTGTTCCTGACATTGTTTATAATCACCCGTTTTGATTTTCCCTCTGCTCTTTTTCGCCCGGCGTATGTCGCAATTTCCCTGTTGTGCTGTATGGCACTTATGGCACACTGCGATAATAATACTTTCAATTCTTTGTTAGCCAGTCTGCTGATATGATTGCCTTTATCAACCGTCCCCGACTGATTCGGGAATGGCGCACAACCACAATATGAAGCGATTTGTCGTGCATTTTCAAAGCCTGCAAAATTATTTGTATGAATAATCATCATCACTGCCGTTTGTATTCCAGCGCCTTTTATCGAATTGATTAACAGGTAGTTTTCTTTCAAAGAACTGTTCATTACCGTATCGTGCATTTTCTTTTCAATGCCTTCAATCTGCTTTTTTATCCGTTCAATATCGCGCATTGAACTTTCGTAAATAAATCTTGCCGTTGCATCGCGAAGGGGCTTGACATTTACTGCCGGTAAGTGGAATTGCTAACTTTGCCTATTCTTTTTTTTCGAGCAAAAGAATTGTAAACTAAAAAGCACAAGTTGATTAACCTGTGCTTAAAAGGGCATTAAAAACGAATACTCATTTTACTTAAAATGAATATTCCTTTCAGGTAAAATGAGTACTCGTTTTGAGCAAAAGGATTAGTGCGTTTTAAAAACTGTAAGTTTTCTCGCCTTCCACAAAACTGAACGTTACAATTTCTTCTGTCTCAATGTAGAAAAGTTTGAAAATCGGATTATCAGGCGTATTGTAAATACCTTTGATTAAAGGATTTTCGTCAAGCGCTTTTGCTTTGAGCGATAAATCTTCTACAAAAACAACTTTGCCATTGACAGACAAAACAGGCGAAAAATTTTGTGGGTGCGTACAAAAAGACACATTCGGATTGGCTTGCAGTTGAGCATAAACAGATTTTTCGCTGCTTGTGCAGAAATAAACCCTGTTTTCTTCGGC